>PXBU01000201.1 GCA_003566795.1 Puniceicoccaceae bacterium
AATTAAGTTGTCAGCAGGCAAGAAGTCTCCTTTTGGATACTGTAAGGGCATATTAAATAATTGTTTGGCAGATGATATTACTGAGGTTAGCGAGATGGACAAGGGTGGCGGTCAAAAATTCAACAAAGATGCTTGCAGAAATTTCTAGGAGGTGGATTAAATGTTGGACAAGGATTTATTCGCAGACAAGATGGAGGATATAAACAAAGCTTACCCTGATTGGCGTGGAGATATAACCAGTAGTGCTTTTATGGGGTTTTGGTATGATAAGTTTAAAGAATTTTCAGATGATAAATTCAAGGAGAAAGTTGATGGTTATATAGATGAGGTGGAGTTTAGGCCCAATGTAGCTAGGTTAAAAAATTATATATCAGGTAACAGCGAACACGAAAAAGAGAAGATGCTCGACTATATAATAGCAAACTAGGAGGTGTATTATGCGACCAATTGATTTAGCAGATAGAAAGCTGGGCGAATATAAGCAGCGGAATGGTGAAATTATAGCGAGAAGCTGCCCATTTTGCCACCCACAAAAGAAAGATAACTTGTATAAATTCTATATGAATAAAGAGAATGGAGCCTTTAAGTGCTACCGCGAGAATAGTTGCGGCAAGACAGGTAGCTTTTATGAGTTATTAGAACACTTTAGTCTAGAGGACAACTTTGAATTTGACGATGATTACAACAAAGATCAATATAAGAAGTCGTACCAAAAGCCAACTAGCAAAACAACAGAGCCTAAGGGTAAGGTTGAGGAATATCTAGACCTAAGGTGTATCAGCAAAGAAACTTGGTCCAACCACGATGTAAAGGAGAAGGATGGAAATATAGCGTTTGAATATTACCAAGACGGAGAGAAAGTATTAATCAAATACAGAACCGCAACGAAGGCTAAGAAGTATTGGCAAGACGGCGGAGGCAAGCCTGTGCTTTGGGGCATAGATGATGTGGATGCTAACACACCATTAGTTATTACAGAGGGAGAATTAGACCGTTTAGCAGTCATTGAAGCAGGTTATAGCAACGTGGTCAGCGTTCCGTTTGGCGTAAACAATATGAAATGGGTTAAACATTGCTGGGATAAACTAGAAGAGTGCGAAGAGATTATAATATGGGCCGACAACGATGAAGCAGGAGATAAAATGCAAAAGGAAATAGTCAAGCGTCTCGGAGAGCATAAATGCAAGTTGGTAGATGTCGAGATCAACGACGCTAATTTAATGCTATTCGAAGAGGGCAGACAAGCTGTTTTAGATGCTATAGATGGTGCGGAAGGCATACCAATCGCAGAATTTAAGCAGTTGCACGAAATAGAGCAATTTGACCCAAGTGAAATACCCAAAGTTAAATCTAAGTTTCCGCTAGTGAACAAATACTTTGGAGGATATATGGAGGGCATGGTTACGATCTGGAGTGGTACAAACGGAAGTGGAAAGTCAACGATATTAAATGGCGAGATAATAGAGTCAATAGATCAAGATAAGCCAATTGGCGTGGTGAGTGGCGAGTTGCCCAACTCAATGCTAAGATATTGGCTGGAGTTGAAAGCAGCAGGTCCTGACATGGTAAAAGGTAAATATGACAGCGTAAGAGGCGAGCAGAGTTATTATGTCAGCAAGGAAGACAAGATTAAAATTAGAGAATGGGCTAAAAACAAGCTGTTTTTATATGATGACGGAGCAAGTTTATCACCTAGTCAAATATTAGATAAGTTCAAGCGGCTAAGGATGAAATATAATTGCAGAAACTTTGTTGTAGATAACTTAATGATTCTTAGCTATGATGGAGGATTTAAAGAGAAATATAATAAACAAGCACAATTCATTAAAAGTTGTAAATCGTTTGCTAGAAAATATGACTCGCACATTCACATCGTGGCCCATCCGCGTAAGTCTGACGGAATAATTAAAAAGGATGATATTGCTGGGTTGTATGAGGTGAGTAACTTAGTTGACAATGTAGCTGCAATAATGAGAGTTAACGATGACACTAAGCCAAACTTGCCGGAAGAATTACACGATGCAGATAGCATATTGGCCCTTTATAAGTCTAGGTTGTATGGTCAAGAAAACATTATGATTAAGATGATGTTCAACCCAGAAAGCAAGAGGTTTTATCAATATGGAGATGGCGACACAAAAAGAAAAGAATATGGTTGGGTGAATATGGATGTTAACTGATGAACAATGGATTAGGGACTATATAGAAGGAATGGAGCAACTGGGGTTTAATTTTAGCGAATCAGAGAAACAGGAGATTATAAGCAAAAATATTAATAATATGATAGAGGCATTTGGAGGTGCTAAAATTGAAAGAATTAAATCTAATGAAAGCAGCAGAGGGGGAGAAAGTTAATCTCATTGGAGAGCAATATGAGGCTAAGGATTTGATTAGGTGCATAATTGATTGGCCCTGTCATTTAAAATGGAATGGCGAAGGCTTCAAGATAGAAGAAGGCGATTATGAGGATTGGGAATGGTTCAAGGAAGAAGTCTTAGTCCCAAATACAGAGGTCATTAAAGAGATATTTGCTAAAGCCAACAAATTGCAAAAGAAATATTTGAAGCAAAAAGATATTTTTAATAGCTAAGAAACTAAAAAGGAGGGTTTTAAATGGTAAATGCTCGCAAATATATCGAGAGAAAGACTTCTGAACATGAGATATATAGTAAGGAAGAACTCAATGAAATGATAGAAAAGTCTAGAAATGGAGATCAGGAAGCGAGAGACGAGATAATACTTTCGCACATGAGAATGGTGCACAAAGCAGCCTATGGACTTTCTAAAAACTCTATACTAGGCAAGGAGGACTTGGTCGGGTATGGTGTGTTGGGATTAATCAGAGCATTAGAAAAATTTGACCCAGAAGTAGGTGCTAAGTTTTCAACGTACGCTAGAAATTGGATAAAGTCTAAAATGGTAAGAGAGAGCCAAAAGTTTGGCAACACAATAAGAGTGCCCATCTACAAACACGAAAACGCCCTTTATGGCGATGAAAAAGAGAAAGAGGATGCAGAGAAAGACATAGAGATGAGTAAGACGGCAAGCCTCGACAAAAAGAGAGGCGTTGAAGGGTCAACTAATATGTATAATTTGCACGGTGTAAATGATGTATATTTTGAGGATTTAAAGGAGGATAAAATAAGAACACTTTTAGAATTAGTTACAAATAAGGAAAGGTTCGCAATGGTTAGGTATTTTGGAATATTCGGAATGAGAGACATGACCTTAAGGGAGATAGCAAAAACAGAAGGAGTTAGCCACCAAGCTATAGAAGCAAGATTGAAAAAGGCTAAAAGAAGAATAAAGGAGGCGGTAGAAAATGGGGCTATTAAAGTTGATTAAGAGGGTATTTAGGCGCGAAGTAGAATATTCAGAGGTTGACATGACTAAATACTCGTTTAACAAGAGGACGGAAGATGACTTGTTAGACAAGATAAATAAAGAGAAGAGGTGCTAATTATGAAAATTAAGCCTTGTATGCCCGAGTGGGCAGAGTTGATTGACGAGTTGATAAAATTAGAGGAAGAACATCAGGAAATGATCGATGCGATTATAGAAGGAGACTATGAAGAGATATGCAGAGAAGCGATTGATGTAATGCAGGTCAACGCTAATATATCTACTTTTTGCAGGGGTGGGGCGACTTCTACTAGGGAGTATCATCACGCTGTCAAGATGTTAGAGTTGTCGCTGTCGAAGATAGGCAGGTCAAACGAGAAATATAAAAAGGAATTATTAGAAAGATTTATAGACGAGCATTATCAGAAGATGGAGAGGAGAAAGAAAGAGTGGGCCGGAGGTGATCGAGTTGAGGGTTGAATGGATTTGCAAGTCTTGTGGCAAGAGGTTGTTTAAGCTAGGCAATAGGCACATATGTAAGAACAAGAGTTGCTCGGAATATGTCTTAATGATAATAAAAGGAGATGGTAAAAGTGAACAATGTTAATTTGATCGGTCGTATAGCAAATGAAATAAATTTAAGGTACACGCCAGATGGATCTGCAGTTTGTGATTTTGTGATGGCTGTTGATAACTATGGAGACAAGACCAGCTTTGTTAGCGTGACTTGCTGGCGTAAGTTGGCCGAGAATGTAGCAGAATACATGGAAAAAGGTAGACAAGTCGGCGTAACTGGCGAACTGGTACAGGACAGGTGGGAGAAAGATGGCGAGAAGAGAAGCAAAATTAAAATTAACGCTAGGAATGTTAAGTTTTTAAGCTACA
>PXBU01000084.1 GCA_003566795.1 Puniceicoccaceae bacterium
CCCGAGGCCAAATACTTCCATCTCGGCCCGATCGACAAAGACCAGATGCAGGACTACGCCGCACGCAAAGGTCTCAGCCTCGAAGTCTGCGAAAAGTGGCTGGCCCCGAACCGGGGGTATTGAGTGGACTTCTGAAAAGCGGTTTTTGAGTGCCGGAGGCGACGCAAAAGGCGTTTTCAGGCACCTTTTCCTTCGACGTTAGAAGGCGTGAGCATGATTCGCCTGGCCGATCAGATGGACGACGAAGCTTGTTCGTCCGAAAGCGAGTAGGCAGCGATGCTCTCGGGCGTCGCATCGGGAATCTTGATCGCGATGAGGTTCGGGTTGGCTGAAACACCAGGTGGACTTTACCCCAGGCCGGAAAATTGCTATTACGGGATCTGCCAACCCCCTGCGCTCCGGCTCCGCGGAGTCTGGGGTGGGACGCTGGGAAACGATCAAATTGCCCACTCTGACATTCGGTGAATTCCTCCGGCTGCGGAAGATTGCACTACCGGAAATGGCAGAGATCAGTTCATTGAAACAGCTATTGGATTGTAGTCCGCAGGAAATACTTGGCTTCAAATCTGCAGCCAAGCGGCTCACCCCCTACTTCCATGACTATCTGCTGCGGGGCGGCTTCCCCGAACCTGCACTAGAGGAAGATCTACAACGCTGTCAAAGACTACTGCGCGAAGACATCGTGGATAAGGTGCTTAAACGCGACATGACGGCGCTCTACGGCATCCGCAGAATCGTGGAAATCGAAAAAATATTTCTCTATCTTTGTTACCACGACGGGGGCATCCTGGACATCAGCGCCATCGCCAAAGAACTCGACGGCGTTAAACGGCAATTGCTCACCGACCATCTCGATCTACTGGAAGCCACTCATTTGACCTACAGTCTGAAGCCCTTCGGCTACGGCAAGCAAGTGCTCCGCGGCAAAAGTAAAGTCTATCTGGCCGATGCCGCCATCCCCGGATCGATTCTATTGTATGGCCAGAAGCTCCTCGAAAAGCCAGACCGACTTGGCAACGCTGTCGAAACCGCGTTTTTCAAACATGTGTTCACCCGCTATTACCAGGACCAGCCCACCTTTTCCTACTGGCAGTCCAAGGGTAGAAAGACCTATGAAGTCGATTTGATCGCAGAAATCGGCACACGTGTCGTGCCGTTCGAGGTCAAATACCAAGACAAGGCGATAATGGATGCCGATTTGAAGGGACTCCGCCTGTCTATGGAAGAGCACTCGCTTAATTTAGGCTACGTCATCACCCGCGAAGCGGACTCGCTCTTCATCCGCCAGCCCCACTCCGCGAGACAAAGCCAACTGAAAGAGCGCCTCGACGCCCACATCATCGGCGTGCCCGCCTGCCTCGCTTGCTATTGGCTGTCTTGACTCAATCTCAGTGCCTTCGTGTCTCCAGCGATAGCGGGGTGGTTCAATCCATTCCCGCCTGCCGGATACGATGCTGCAAGTGATTGACTCGCGCAGCGGCGCCGGGACGCAGGTATTTTTTTGAAGCACCCAGGATACTTGCACTCAATCTACTCTTGGCCTCAGTCCGTGTTTCCACGAAAGGATCTAGCCACATTTCAACGTGACACCGACGAGCATTGTCCTTGAGCTTGGACCGATGAAAAAGAAACGCACTCGGTGGATCATTGTTGCTGTGCTGCTCGGGGTCTTCGGGCTTTCGGCGTTTCTTTTTATTTCCCACCTGCTCAGGCAAGACGAAGCGCCCTTGGACTACAGCGCGCTGGAGGTTCATCGCGGCGTCAACGACCCGGCCACCAACGGCTATAGCGCACTGCGCGAACTTGCCCAAGCCCGGGACCTCGATTTGAGCGATGCCTTTCACGAGTTGCGGGAGGCGCCCCGCGAAGATTGGGATGCTGAGGCCCTGCAGGAATTTCTGGACCAGCACAGTTGGGTTTTTCCAAAGGTGAACGCCGCGTTCGAAAAACCCACTTTCCACTTCGATCAGCCAAACACGCTGGAGACCCTGATCCCGGAAGTCGGTTTTTTCCGCAGATACTGTATCCTGGCAACCTTCAAAGCACGTGTCGCCATGGCCGAGGGCGATTACGAGGCGGCACTCACCCATTTAACCTCACTCGCCAGTAAAGTGGAACGCTTCAATCAAGCAGGCGGTGGGCTGATCCACCTTTTGACAGCGATAGCCAGTTGCCAGATCATCCATGCTGAGTTGTCTCATTTCCTGGCCGAGGCCGAACTCGCGCCCGAAGCATTTGCAGCGGCGGCAAATACGTGGGAATTTTATCCAAACTTCACGAACTCTTTCCAGACCTCGATGCGCCACGAATTTCAATTGGCCCGCTATAGCATCCAACTCGTTAAGGAAGGCCCGGAAGAAATACTCGAAAACTGGGAGAGCTTCGGCGACGGATCGGTGGACAGGGGCTCCTCGCTCAAAAAAACCTTTTACAGGTGGGCAATTGGTTTTGCCTACAAACCCACCGAAACAAAGAACGTGGTCTTCCGCTTCTGTATGGAGGCTCTTGAGGAAGCAGGAAAACCCGCTTCTGAACGAGCATTCCCAGTCTCTGGTGAACTCACCGAGGATTACTTCGATCCAACCGAAAAACGTTTTTTGACGAGAAATGTGGTAGGGCGTATTCTCTTGGCAATTCTCCTGCCAGCCTTCGAAACGGTGCAGGCCCATCTCGATCAGGCTGAGGCCTCCGGCGCGGCGACACAGTTGCTCTTCGCCTTACGCGCGTATTATGGCGAGACGGGGGAATTACCGGATTCACTGGCAGCACTGGTGCCGGACTACCTCGACGCCATCCCGAAAGACCCTTTCGATGGCCAGCCGATGCGCTACTCAAAGCAGCGGCGTATCGTCTATTCAGTGGGCGGCGATTTTACCGATTCCGGCGGCAGCCAGCGGAAGTTCCGGCATGAGTTGAACCTCGACGACGAATATGACTCAGCAGAGCGAGACCCGTCCGAACCGACCTTCCCGATTCGTTTTGTTGATTCGCCTTAATGCCAGGCGAAAACTCACCCCAATTCACAACCGCCCGGTGTATCGGTCGAGGCGTAAAGCCTCTCCTACCTCCCGCAGCCGACAGCGAGGACTGGTCGACCGACGCCGACTTTTCACAATGGAAGTGAAGCGTGGCGATATCGTGCTCTGCGTGATCGCCGGAGACTTCGGCAAGCCGCGGCCAGCGCTTGTCGTGCAATCCAATCTGTTCAATCAAATCAGAGGGGTTGCGCAACGCTCGCCCGCTTCAGAACTCCATCTATGTGCCTTCGTGTCTCCAGCGATAGCGGGTGGTTCAACCTTAAAAGAGTAGTCAGAGGTCAGAAGACAGAGGACAGAGATTGATGACCAGATAGTTATGTAATGTCAGGCTTCGCCAGAATGGCGTTTATTCAAATGGACGTTAATTAACGTCCATTAACGGTTTAAAAAAATTTCCTTCTTTTTAACTCCCGAATTTAGGCTCATTCACGCTAGCGCGGCACGAGGCTGCAAGTGATTGTTTCACCCCAATTTCTAACAAAAAGTGTTGATTTATGTATTTTATAAATTACTTATATTGACATATTAAGATGGATATACCCAAAAATGAGCTTATTTCCGTCCTGCAGGAGTTTAACCCCTGGTGGTCGGGCCAGGCACTCAAAGACCTGCCGGACTGGGAGCGCACCGCCAGCGGGGAAATCATGCGCTGGTGCGGGAATACCACGAGCAAGCGGTCTTTACTACTTTCCGGTCCCCGCCAGGTGGGCAAAACCACGCTCTTCCGGCAGACCGTGCGGAATCTCCTCACCGACAGTGTTCGCCCCTCGCAAATCCTCTACGCTACCTTCGACCACCCTTTGCTGAAGCTTGCAGGCATCGAAAAGACCATCGAGGCCTGGGAAGAAATCTTGCCGGGGACAAATGACCATCGACAGTTTTTATTTTTAGACGAAGTTCAGTTCATCCCCGAATGGCAGGTTTGGCTGAAACACCAAGTGGACTTTAACCCAGGCCGGAAAATTGCGATTACGGGATCTGCCAACCCCCTGCGCTCCGGCTCCGCAGAGTCTGGGGTGGGACGCTGGGAAACGATCAAATTGCCCACTCTGACATTCGGCGAATTCCTCCGGCTGCGGAAGATCGCGCTACCGGAAATGGCTGAGATCAGTTCATTGAAACAGCTATTGGATTGTAGTCCGCAGGAAATACTCGGCTTTAAATCTGCGGCCAAGCGGCTC
>PXBU01000219.1 GCA_003566795.1 Puniceicoccaceae bacterium
ATCTGCTTTTTATTGGCAGCTGTGACCTTGACTCCTCTTTACACTATCTAGCGGGTTATACAGACAGTATCTCAAAACATATGGTAGGGTTCGGAGATTACAAGCTTTTGGAGTTCCCCGATCATATTATCACCCTGTTAAATAAATGGGACTTAAAAGATGCTAAACAGCTAAAGGAAATTACCTCACTCCCCTTTTTCAGTACGGGCCGCTCTTTGTCGGATAAAGTTTTTGAAAAGAAATATGATGTTTTGATCTATGGTGTTTTGGCCAATTATGGGCAGAATGTTTTCAGGCATAAAAAAAATGGAACTCTTCTTGCATGGGGACTATATGATCATGTATTAACAGATTTGGAGCCGGGTAATAAAATGCTGAAGCATTTGAAGGAGCACGGTGTTCCTGATGCCGAAAAATTTATGAAAGAGTTTCATGAAAAGTATGAGCATTTAGGTTTACTGAGCCCTGAGTATTTTATCGAGTGTCTGCAGAAATTCAGAAGTAGAATTCCCGCCCGTGTACCCATTATTTTTATAAATGGTTCAGAGATAAACCCTGATGAGGTAAATGAACCATTGGCTCAAAGCAGACATGTTTTAATGAACTCAGCATTGGAAAAGTATCTGGAAAGTGCTGATAACTGCTATTTAATTGACGTAAGAAAACATGCTCAACACGTAAGTGAGATGGGCAGTACGATCAGGCATTTTCAGCGTAACGTATATAAAGGCATTGCAGATGATATTATATTCCTGTTAAAGGATGAATTCAATTCAGAAATTGAGTATAGCGCCTTGTTGAGGTACCGGTATCGTACAAAGGCCCTTATCAAAAAATATAAAGGGGTAGTTATTAAAAAAGTTGCCGGCAACAGATATTTAAACAATTCACTTATAAGAGGCCTTTACAAGACAGTTAAGATAAGGTAGAGCTGATTCAATTTTAACAAAAAATGTGCAGGATTTTTATAATATGACTGTAAGTTGCTTGCTTGAATCTCCTTAAAGTCCGGCCCGGGTGCAGAACGGAATGGCCAAAAACCAATGGGCTTTTGGTAATTGAATTGTAAGATTTTAAAAAATTATTAAGATAAGGGTATGTTTAAAGTTGTGGCTAACGGCAGGATGTTATTTAAAAACTACTAACCTGTTATTATTGTACATACTGATGTTAACGTATGGGTAAGAATTCTGTTTAAACGATTGGGTACTTACACGTATGACTCCTGTAATAAAGGCAATCCATATCTGCGGAATTCCCGGTAATGCACCCTCGCTTAATAAACTTACTATTTTGTACAGAAGGTTAGCCCGTATTAGAAAATCTTTCATATAAAAAACATTACAGCCGGTATTTCACGAAATGCAGGTGCAGAAATTTGGAAAAATGACTATGGAGAATTCCGGATATACGGATTGAAATTACAATTAACCCGGTGGGTATATAACGTTATAAATGAGCTCACTAAAAATGAATGACTACTCGATATGAATAAATCAGTTGCGATCCATCAGCCATATCTTTTTCCATATATAGGATATTTCCAGTTAATCAATGCGGCTGACCTGTTTGTTTTGGCCGATTCCGTGAACTACATTAAAGGCGGGTGGATAAACAGAAATAGAATACTTGTAGGGGGGAAAGAGTTTATTATTACTATGCCTTTGCACAAAGCCAGCCAAAACAAATTGATAGAAGAAATTGATTTGAAAAATGATCCTGAGTGGAATGAAAAAATTTTAAAGACCATATCAATTAATTATCGTAAAGCTCCATTTTATGATATAGTATTTCCTCTCATTCAGGATGTGATCAATTCAGGTATTTCTAAAGTGAGCGACTACAATTTCCACTGCATAAAAAGTATCTCGGACTACTTAGGGATTGAAACCGAGTTTAAACTCATGTCAAAAAACTATGATGTAACTGACAAAAAAAAGGAAGAGATAATTTTTGAAGTTTGCACAGCTGAAAATACGGGGAAGTATTTGAATGCAGTAGGGGGTATGGAGCTGTATACCAAAGAACAATTCTGGCAAAAGGATATAGAGCTAAGTTTCATTAAACCGAACTTCAGAAAGTACCGCCAATATGGCGATGAGTTTATTGCGGGCCTCTCTATAATTGATGTAATGATGTTTAATTCGCAGGCTGAGATAGCAGATATGCTGACTGATTTTGAGGTTATTTAACAGCTGACTTAGCAGATCCCACTATAATCCCGGTGCAGGTACATAATTTCTTAAATTCAAGTGAATTAACACCGCTAATATCAATTTAGCTGCCTTTCGGTATGGAACTGCGATTTCAAATCGGCATTTCAAAGCAACAGGCAAATGGGTCTGGTCAGTTGTCCCATTCTACATAACCATATTAGCGGATTGATGGAGTGTGTCAGAGGTGACTGACTTGGCCATGAATCAGACAAATTGTCGATTCTGAAGGGTTCAGATGCCCTTATAATCTGAACTGCCTCAAGGAACAATAGCCCCATATCGTATAACATGGAAAGATGAGGGTAGTTGTTGGCCTTGTCAGTTATTTATATAGAGCATTTTGTAAAGCGAAAAGCTGTAGGTTTAAAGTCGTCATGCTTTTGATTCTTTAATTGTTTTGAAAAGCAATAAAACAACTTTGGACAAAAGAGTTATAGAAGTATATTGAAATGAAGCTTCATTTTTTGCTTATATTTTTAATATCGGATTATTTTTAAAAAGATCAATAGTCAAGAGCACTATTCTGTAAACGAATGCTTTAACAATGTCTGAGTTCAGCGTATCTGTTATAATATGTTCCTACAATCCGGAAAAAGAGTGTTTAAATAGAACACTGGCAGCATTAAATCATCAAAGCCTTAACAAAAGCCGGTGGGAATTGCTTCTTATTGACAATAACTCAGATCAGCCACTATCTGAAAACTACGATTTAAGCTGGCATCCTAATTCAAAACATGAAATTGAAAGTAAACAGGGCCTGACAGCGGCAAGGCTAAAAGGGATCAGTAAGGCAAAAGGCGACTTACTTGTTTTTGTTGATGATGACAATGTCCTATCCAAAAATTACCTGGAAATTGCCCGCTCCATAGCTGAAAACTATTCGGATATTGGAGCTTTTGGAGGAAGCATTGAGCCCGAATTTGAGGTTGATCCGGATCCGAAACTACTTAAATATACCGGCAAATTAGCCATACGCACTGTCGTTGAAGACAACATCTTCAGTTCTTACTCAGGCAGTGACCAGCCTTACGGTGCCGGGCTTGTGATAAGGAGAGAGATTGCCAGAACTTATGCCGAAACTATCGAGGGCAATACGAGAGAGTTGCTGGGCAGAGTAGGACAGTCATTAGGTTCTGCTGAAGATATTGACATAGCGCTCACATCTATTGATATGGGTTATAGGAATGGTTTATTTACATCTCTTCAACTTATTCATATCATACCAAAAGAACGATTGACTCTTGAATATCTGAGTAAAATCAGATCAGGGGTAAATTACAGTGGAATGCTGCTGAGATATTATCGCTTTAATGAAGAGCCTCCCAAACTCCGTGCACCGGCCCTTCGGAGAATTAAACACTTATACAAAAAAATGACCATGGATAAAGTAGACTATACGATGTATATGGCATCAGAAGAAGCAAGAGCAAAATTTTTTGAAACAATTAGTGAGACATGAGTAAAAAAAAGATGAGAAAAAAAACAGAGAACTTACCCGATGAACTGTAAGCTATCCATAATAACTACTACCTACAATAGCTCAGATTTTATAAAAGACACTATTGAGAGTGTGCTGAATCAAAAGACAGACTTCAGTTTTGAGTACATTATATCTGATGACGGCTCTTCTGACAATACGGTAGAAATAGTTAACCAAATAAAGAAGTCACACCCTAAAGGCGAATCTATTCAAATCATTCTGAATGACCGGAACCGGGGAGTTATGAAAAATTTCTTTGGGGCTGTATCAGAGAGCCGGGGAGATTATCTTGCTTTTTGTGATTCGGATGATGTATGGTCCGATCCGAACAAGCTTACCAAGCAACTGGCTTATCTGGAAAAACATAAAGATTGTGCAATTACCTATCATAGTCACATAAATAAATTAACTGAAGGTTTAGATACGAACCTGATTAATCAATTTGATGAATCCATCAATCAGGTGGTTATGACTCCGCAAACGTCCACGATGATGGTGCGCGGTCCA
>PXBU01000197.1 GCA_003566795.1 Puniceicoccaceae bacterium
CAAAACTTGGTAGCCGAACTTGGTAGCCGAACGCCTTTTCTCTTTTAAGGTTGATTGGGCCGTAGTGCGCCGCTTCAGCAAGCACTCCGAGCGTGGTTTCTGCCGGGCTGGGGCAGTGGGGCCTCAAGCGTTGCCGCAAGTGGCGGTGGGCGGTTTTTGCGGTTGGCGGTGCCGTCTGGCCGATGCGAGCGCTTGCTGAAGCAGCGCGCTACGGGTTAGCATCCAATCAGTCTTTTAACTCACTCTCTCAAAACTTGGTAGCCGAACGCCTTTTCTCTTTTAAGGTTGATTGGGCCGTAGTGCGCCGCTTTAGCAAGCACTCCGAGCGTGGTTTCTGCCGGGCTGGGGCAGTGGGGCCTCGAGCGTTGCCGCAAGTGGCGGTGGGCGGTTTTTGCGATTGGCGGTGCCGTCTGGCCGCGCGAGCGCTTGCTGAAGCAGCGCGCTACGGGTTGGGCCCTTGTCCCAGCGACCGAATGCCGAACACCGAACACCGCCTACTGTCCACCGTCCCAAGCTCAGGGCTCCAGCAGCCAGACGTTGCGGAAGCGCACCGGGCCAGTGTGGTCTTGCAGCCACAACAGAGCTTTTTCGACCTCCGGGCGACGTCCGCCGGCACCCGTGCCGGACTCCAGCTCATAGTCGTCATGGATCAGCACCCCGTTGTGATACACCGTGATGCGGGCATTTTCGGTTTTCTCCCCGTTCGCGTCAAATCTCGGCGCCTGGAAATCGATGTCAAAGGTCTGCCAGGTGAGTGGTGGGTAGCACATATTTACTTTGGGTGCTTTCTCGCGGTAGAGCGAGCCCGTGCTGTTAAATGCGGCTTTGCGGGCAAACCAATCAAGAATCTGTACCTCATAGCGGTGCATGATATAGACCCCGCTATTGCCACGACCCTGTCCTCTGTGGGCCGGCATAAAGGGCAAGCGGAACTCAAGATGCAGCAGCATATCGCCAAACTCCTGGGCGGTGCGGCCCCCCTCGATCTTCAAGCCGTCATCGGTCATCCCGTTGTGTTCGGCCCAGGCGTCCATATTCGTGCCGTCAAACAGCACCACGGCACCTTCCGGCGGCTCTAAGCCCATGGTGGGGCTGGTGCGTTCGACTCGCTTCAGCTCGCCGGTCACCTCGCCGTCCTCGGTCACCATTTGAAAGCTGCCGTTATGAAACCGCAGGGTGGGGGCGCCTTCACTGGTCAGCTCGGCCACGCCGTCGTTCATGTCGCCTTTGACCTCGATCAGCTCGTGCGCTTCCGGGTCCCAGCCCGCGCCGGGCAAACCACCCTGATAAAGAATGCCATACAGCGCCTCGTGGTTGGAGGTGACCTGGAGGCCCCACTGTTGCACATCCGCTGTATGTCCGACATACTCGCCCACGACATGGAAGTGGGGGTGCGCCGCCGCCTCGCTCGGCTCGGAGAAAATTGGCTGGTCCGCATTGACGGCAGCGGTGGCTGCCAAAATGGTGAGGCTCGCGAATAAGTTGCTTATTTTCATAATTTTATGATGGGGATGGATAAAAACGATGAAGGCATGGCTACGGAAAAAGCGAAGCAAGTTCAAGATCGTAGTGAGGAATTTGCAGGGTGCATTTCTGGTAGCGGGGTTGGGGTTAAGATTAAGATTCGGATTTCACCCCAGTTAGAAATCGCATCCGAATTTAAAGTGGCCAGGATGGATCCGACAGCTCTGAGTGCCCAGAGTTCGAAATGAAGTAGAAATTTGGAGTGGCTTTTTCGTGTAGCCGAAGCCCTTCGGCTTTGGTGGGAGCTTCCGGTGGTTGCGAAACGACCAAACGCGAAGGCGTTCGGCTACCGCGGTCGGTTATGCCAGGGGGGGGCTGCCGCAATGCCGTTCGAATCGCGGGATAAACCCGCTCGCTACGGTGGATCGCGGGGTAAACCCGCTCGCTACTACGAAGCCGTAGCGACTGGCTTAACGCCAGGATGAACTACGAAGCCGTAGCGACTGGCTTAACGCCAGGATGAACCAATTTTTAAATTTTAAACCGAGTATCGAATCGCGGGGTAAACCCGCTCGCTACGATGATCGCGGGATAAACCCGCTCGCTACGGTGGATCGCGGGATGAACCCGCTGGCTACGGTGTGCACCGCTAGTTAACCAGCAGCGCCAGTGCGACAATACTTTCGTAAGTGATCCAGGCGAGTAGTAGGATCCCGAGTGCGATCACGACACGCCGCATGATCTTGCGCCGTTTACGCGGCAGGTCGAAATGCTTGAGGCGGCCGCCGGTGCCGGAAGTCTGCGAAAGAAAGCTGCCCAGATTGGATGTCTCCGGTTGTCCGCCCCTGGTCATTTTTGGCAGTTCGAATGCACCCGAGCGGGCTTTTCGTTCGTAGCGCCATTTGTAGTAGAGGTGCAGCATGTTGGACTTATTTATTGAGGGGCACTTTTGTGTTCGCGTCTTTAGTCAGATCTCTCTTGCATGGGAGTTCAATTTTTTTCGATGCAGGCAGACAAAATAACTACTCAAACCATTTCGCTACTCAAGGGTGAACGTCCGGTCGTGGCTGTGACGGCCTACGACACGCAGATGGCCCGCTACGCCGATGAAGCCGGGGTCGATCTGATCCTGGTCGGCGACTCGGTGGGCACGACCCAACTGGGTTTTCCGACCACGGTGCCGGTCACGCTGGAGATGATGCTGCACCACACTGCGGCCGTTGCGCGGGCCGCGCCCGGTGCGCTGTTGGTGGCGGATGTTCCGTTTGCAGTGGCGCACGATGATTTTCCAGGGCTGTTGCAGGCTTGTCGCCGACTCATGCAGGAAGCCGGCGCGGAGGCGGTCAAGATTGAGGGTGGGGCCCTGATGGCGCCGAAGGTCAAGCGCCTGATGCAGGCGGGCATACCCGTGCTGGGGCACATTGGTTTGCTGCCGCAGAGCTTTCATCAGCTGGGCGGCTACCGCAAGTTCGGCTGTAGTGATAGTGAGAAGAGCGTGCTGGTGGAGGACGCCCTCGCATTGGAACAGGCGGGATGCTTCGCTTTGATCTGCGAGATGACGGAAGGCACGGTCGCCGGAGCGATTGCCAGCCAGCTGAAGGTGCCGCTGATTGGTATCGGCAGCGGTCCCCACTGTGATGGGCAGATTCTGGTGAGCAATGATTTGCTGGGCATGAATAGTGGCTACGTGCCCTCCTTCGTCCGGCAATATGCGCAACTCGGTAATGAGGCCCGGCTGGCCTTTGCCAATTATGCCGAGGATGTGCGTAACCAAAAATTTCCCTCATGAATTGTTGTATTCTAGGAGCGGGTGCCTGGGGCACGGCGATGGCCTTGCATCTGGATCGCTGTGGCCATTCGGTGACGCTGGTGCCGCGCCGGATGGAGCAAGCACTGGAAATTGCCTCCTCGCGGGAGAATGCCGACTATCTGCCGGGCTTTGAGCTGCCGCACCGCATCCAGATCGGTTACGAGATCGGGCCGGTGCTGATGGAGGCGGATGTGCTGTTCTTTGCCTGCCCGTCGCAGGCAATACGTGATTTGGCGCAGCAAGTTCAGCCCCATCTGGCGGCGGCGCGCCAGCTCAAGCTCGGGCTGGTGATGTGCAAGGGGCTCGAGCTCGATAGCTTCAAGGCGCCCGCGGAGATCCTGGAGGAGTCCTTACCCGGCATTCATTGTGGCGTGCTCTCCGGGCCGACCTTTGCGGGTGAAGTCGCGGCGGGTCAACCGACTGCGGTGGTGCTGGCACTGCCCGCGGCCCTGGAGCTGGAGTCCGCCAAGCGCTATCAGGAGGCTTTCAGTAATGCCACGCTGCGCTGCTACCTCTCCTCCGATGTGCGGGGCACGGAGCTGGGCGGCACACTGAAGAATATATATGCCATCGGCGCCGGGATGTGTGACGGGCTGGAGCTGGGCGATAACGCCAAGGCGGCCTACCTGACCCGCAGCCTAAACGAACTCCTGAAGTTGGGAGCCGCGCTGGGTGGGCAAACGGAGACCTTCTACGGCTTGAGTGGCTTCGGGGATTTGATCGCCACCTGCTCGGGTGCCTGGAGTCGCAATCGCACCCTTGGTCAGCAGGTCGCACAGGGCGAGAAAGCCGAGTCGATCATGCAGCAGCAAAAAACCGTGGTCGAAGGCTACCGCGCGACGGAGTGCCTGAAGCATTACTGCGAGCGGGAAAAAATCGATGCGCCAATCCTGTTCAAAATTTACGCAGTGCTGTATGAAGGCCTCGGCCCTGATGAAGCCATCCAAAGCCTGATGACCCGGGACTTGAAGGCCGAGTCACCAGCGAGCTGCCACTCTCCAACCGACTACGTATAAAATGCCGAAACGCCTCTGTAAAGTCGCCTCCTCTCCAATCCACAAACGCGGGCTTTTTGCCACTGCCGACATTCCGGCGGGCACCGACATTATTCAGTATGTCGGCGAAAAAATCACCAAGGAAGAGTCCACTCGCCGCGCGCTCGAATGGGAGGCGAAGGCCCGCAAGACCGGTTCAGGGCTGGTTTACATATTTGAACTCGACGACGAATGGGATCTGGACGGACGCCGCGGCCGCAATCCCGCCCGCTACATGAACCATTCCTGCGATGGCAACTGCGAGGCGATCAACTACGACGGTGAGATTTGGATCACCGCCCGCAAAGACATTCGCGAGGGTGAAGAGCTCACCTACGATTACGGCTACGATATGGAGCACTTCCTCGACCACCCCTGCGAGTGTGGGGCGGATAATTGTATCGGCTTCATCGTGCGCGAGGATCAGCGCAAAAAAGTCAAAAAGCTCCTGCGCGGGAAAAAGAAAAAGAAGAAGGGGAAAAAGGGGAAAAAGAAGAAGGGCGCCAAAAAATGAACCTACGGTAGCAGCGGGATCTTGCCGCTGAGGAACGGCTGGCCCGCGAAGAGCTCAGCCGTGTCGAAGCACGCTTTGGCTCCCAACAGGCATGAGGAGTCGGGGAGCGGCAGAATAATTAACGGCAGAATAATCCGTAAAAGAGTGCTCAGAGGACGGGAGATAGAGGACAGAGTTTAAATAGGTTTAATGAAATATTTTCATTTGTAGCGAGCGGGTTAACCCCGCGATTCGAACTGGCTGTCCCGGGGTAGAAAAGACGGCACTGTCGTGCCATCGCTACGGCAACCTTGTAGCGACCTTGCGAAAGCAGGGTCCTTCCGCGGATATATTTGGAGCTGAATGGAGCAGAAAAGACGGCAGTGCCGTGCCATCGCCTCTTGTCGTAGCCGCAAGTGGCGGTGAGCGGTTTTGCGAATGTTGCTGCCGTCTGGCCGATGCGAGCGCTTGCTCAAGCAGCGCGCTACGGCTGCACAAAGGTGTGGACCACCGCCTCGGCGGTCCGGCCGTCCGGGCCACTGGCGGTCACCGTCACCTTGCCACGGTATAGCTCGTCGTAGGACTTGGGCGCGATACGCAGCACGCGGGTCGCCCGGCCCGTGGCATCCTCCTCTGCGATGAGCTCCAGCTGGTCGCGGTCGTATTCGATTTTCTGAATCTCGTCCACATAGCGTTGATCCAACTGGATGGTGACACGGCGTTCGGTCTGCGAGCTGGTCGGATTCCAGTAAAGCACGCGGGGCGTGACCTCGATCAATTGTGGGATGCGCACATTCATGTGCAGGGTCGCGACTGCTTGCTCGTGGTCGTCGATAAACACTTGCAGCCGATTGCGATTCAGGCCCTGACGTTTGCCTCGATTGAAGGTGGCGGCGATCTCGGTGGTTCCGCCCGGTTCGATTATTCTGCGGTCGATCACCGACCCGGTGCAGCCACAGCTCGAGGAGATACGTGCGATGCGGACTCGTTCGTCTCCCTCGTTGGTTACCTTAAAACTGGCACGGATTTCTTCCTGCTCCGGCTCCATGTCCAGATTTACCTCGGTGCGGTCCCAGCGGAGGGAGGCTCCCACCAGCAAGTTGGTGGTCAAAAAACTAATTAAAAGCAGTAGGATTGGTTGACGCATAAGATCTATTCAGAGCGGAACGGCGCACGCGGGTTCCTTAACGCGATACGCAAAACAAAAATTGAAGTTATCAGCAACGCGAGGTTGCGCAAGATTAACCAGTGGTAATCGGGGCTGCCCGCGCTCTCGCCAAAGCAGCCACAATCGATGTCGAGGCCACGCGCCCAAGAGAGCAGATGCAGGGCGATGAAGACGCCGAGCAGCCCGATCATAGTGCATGCGCTGGCGCGCCGCAACCATGGGGTGAGCAGCCCGATGCCGATGACAATTTCCAGCCAGGGCAGCACAATCGCCCCCGCCATGGCCCAGCTCCCGCTGATGATGCGATAGTTTTCGATCGCGACGGCAAAGGCCACCGGATCCTGCACCTTCGGTAGCCCGGCCTGCAGGAAAACCCCGGCCAGCACCAGGCGGGCAATCAGGCCAAAGAAACTGGTCGGGTCTACTCGGACCATGCGGACCAACCTCCCTTCAAACTGTAAATTTCGGCATCCGGCAGGTCGCGCCGCAGCTCCTCGGCGATCTGCCGACTGGTGCCGCAGCCGGCATCCGCGCAGTAAATGACAATCACGCGGGGGGCTTGCAGCCAGCGCTCGAGGATGTCGGCGATACTCCCTGCGGGATCACCCTGATCATAAAACAGCGCATCCGGCGCATGCCCCGCAGCATATTCCGCCTCGCTGCGCGCATCGACCCAGATCACGTCGAGCACCTGCGCATCCGCCAAGCGAATCTCGCCCGCCTGTAATTTCGGCTCCGCCCACGGCAGCGGTGCCAGCCCACTGATCAGGGAGTAAGCCGTGCCCAGCGCGGTGAGCAGAGCGATGATGGAGAACTCTCGCAGCATGGTTTGGTGAGTGGCGTGATCAAATCAGTTTCTCTTTTACGTAGCGAGAGGGTTTATCCCTCGATTCGAAGGGGGCTTGCAATGCAAATGGGCTCTATCCTGGCATAAAGCCAGTCGCTACGAGATGTCAGTCGCTCAAAGCCCGATTCTTACCTTGCCACCTGGAATTTGTAGTGCCCGCTGAGTGCCTGCATACGGACAGTGCCGGGTGTCTGCGATGGCAGCACCCGCAGACCCTCGGTTTGGTTGAGGGCTTGGCCGCCTTCGGTGACTTGTGCGCCTGCGGTGGCGGGTAGCTCAACGATGGCGATGGTATTGGGCGGGATCACGATCTCGTGCTGGGTGCCCCCGGCCTGAGTAGACCAGTTCGAGACGATGGTACCCCGGATGGATTCGTGCGAGCTCTCGACCCATTCCAGGTCCGGCACCACTTGCGGCCGGATGCGGATGCGGTCGAAGCCGATGGCATTTTCAGCCGCTTGAATGCCGCCGAGCCAGCGGAAGAACCAGCCCGAGACGGAGCCGAACATGGGGTGGTTGTGCGAGTAGGCACCGTCGCCGCCGGCCCAATCTTCCCAGAGCGTGGTGGCATCGTTGGCCAGCATCCAGCCCCAGGACGGGAAGGTCTCGCGGGTGGCGAGGGCGTAGGCGAGATCAGAGCGCCCGCGTTTGGAGAGTTCCTCCAGCAGGATGCGGGTGCCGTAGATCCCGGTGGTGAGTCGGGGGGCATCTTCCGGGGCGGTGAGGTTCTCCACCAGTCGATCAAAGATCAGCTGCTGGGTGCGGCGTGGCGTGCTCGCAAACTCGAGGCCGAAGGTTTGCGCCGATTGCGAGCCATTGCCGATCTTTCCGGTGTCGGGGTTGAGGAATTCATCCTCCCAGGCAGCCGAGGATTCATCGGCATAGCGCAGCATCCTGGCTGCATCCTCAGGCATGCCGACCATCTTTGCGAGCCGGGCAATCCGCAGTGCGGCATCGACAAACTTGGGCGTGGTATAAGGGGCCCCAACCGCACGTTGCCCGAGGGCCTCGTGGTCTCCGAGGCCAGTGACGACCAGCCCATTTTTACGGCGCTCGGCTTCGGCATCCAGCCAGCGGATCGCAGCGGGCAGGTGCTTTTCGATCAAGCGGGACGCGCCGTAGTGCTGATGCAGTTGCTCCAGCAGGAGCGGATGGACCTTGGCCCAGCCGACGCCGCAGTAGTCGATCCCGACAAACGGGGCGGTATCCGTCATCCGCCCGTCGGGCAGTGCGCCATCCGTCCAGTCGCGGACCGTCTTGGCATAAAACCCATCCATGTCGAAGTTCAGCAGAAAGGCCTCGCTGCTGGCCACGATGTCGCCACCGTAAGCAAAGCGCTCCCGGTGCGGGCAGTCGGACTGCACCGTCACCACGTTGGCCAAGAAGGTGTTGATGCAGACCTCTTGTATCCGATTCAGCAGCTCGTTGGAGGAGGCAAAATGGCCCGTCGTTTGGAGGTCGGAGCGCATGGGGAAGGCCCGGAAGTCCTCCAGTTCGGGGGCCTCGGGCAGGCCGCTGATCTCCATGTAACGAAAGGCATGAAAGGTGAAGTCGGGGCGATAGGTCTCGCCGCCACCGCGGGCAATGTAGGTCGCTCGTTGCCAGGCGATTTCAGGTGCGCCGGGCCCACCCATGGATTGAATGGTTCCGTCTGCCAGCTCGACATTGCGTTTGATCTGTCCCGCCACAGCACTGAGTGGATTCAGGCTCCCATCGGGGTGGAGGATTTCACCGAAGCGGAAGTTGACCTCGGTGCCTGCGGGGAGATCAAGCGCGATCTCGGCCAGACCGGTAAAATTGACCCCGAAGTCGATGATGTAGATGCCCTCCTCAGGCTCAGTGATCGCCTCGGCCGCAATTGGCTCAGCGAGGCGGACTGGTGGTGCCAGCAGCGGTTTGAGTGGCTCTAGCGGGTAGTGCTGCACGCGCACTTCGCGCCACGACGAGTCGTCGTAGCCGGGTGTATTCCAGCCCGGGAGAGCCTGGCGCGCATCCCGCACCTCTCCGAGATAGATACTGTTTTTGAGCGTGGGGCCTTCGGTGGTGGTCCAGTCCGGGCCAGTGGTGATCGCCGCCTGGCTGCCGTCGGCGTATTCGACCATCAGGTAGGCGATGGCGCGGGGGCGACCGACCGGTAGATCCTCGCGGATGTTGCGCCGCCCCCACATGCGCAGGGGCAGGGGATTATACCAGCCATTGCCCAGCTCGATGCCCAGGCAATTGCTGCCTTGCTGCAGTAGCGAGGTCACGTCCAGCGTGCGGTAAAGAATTCGCTTATCGAAGTTCGTCCACTGCGGATCAAAAACATGATCGACCAGTCGCTGTCCGTTCAGGCTGGGGTAGCTCAGGCCCAGACCGGCCACGTGCAGGCGGGCCCGCGTCACCGGTTGGCTCAGCTCAAATTCTGTGCGCAGCAGCGGGGCGGGGTCTTCCTCATAAAAATCGGCGTCGTTGGTCGGATTATCTTTACCGTCGTCGATCCATTGCGCGCCCGCCCAATCATCAGTTTCGACCAGGGCGACTTCCCAAGAGGCAGTCGCGCTCCATTCCGATGCCTCATCGTCCTGGTTCCAGGAGCGGACCTTCCAGTAGCACTGCTGGCCGGCCTGCAGCGGCGCGCCCGCATACGCCACCTTCGGCGAGCGCCCGGCCAGTTGCTTGCCGGAATCCCACAGGTCGCCGACGTTGCGCTGAAGCTTCTCCGGGCAGCTGGCCACCAAGACCTGCCAGGCCCGCTGGATCTGACCGCGCGGTGCCTCCCCGGTAGCCTCCAGCCGCCAGGTAAGCTCGGGTGTGGCGGGTGCTGCCAATGGGTTGACCTTGCCCGCACAACGCAAGTCAACCGGCGTGATGGATGCCGCCAGGAGCAGCGGCAGGAAGGATAGGGCGCACAGCAAGGCGCGTTTGAGATGTCTACGGATAGGTGTCATAATTGCTTTACAGGATCGGAATATGAATCGACCTCATTGCTAGCTGTTTTCTCAACTCGGGTCTAGTTCAAATCTGTAATAACTGGCCTCTTCGACCTGCGATGACGACTCTGGTCGTAGGGGTGGTGCTCGCGCCACCCGCGAATCTTGCGTTGCCCCCGGTCTCTTTGCAACGCCTCGCACGCTCGCGGGCTTCCCACAGGAAAGCCCCTACGTGATGTCGATTCAAAATCGAAATCGGGATCGAAATCAAAATCGTCCGTAGGGGTGGTGCTCGCGCCACCCGCCCTTCGACAAACTCAGGGCCTTGAGCCTGCCGAAACGGCGAACGCTGTGAGGCCCCCGGTCTGTTCGCAACGCCTCGCACGCTCGCGGGCTTCCCATAGGAAAGCCCCTACGTGATGTCGATTCAAAATCGAAATCGGGATCGAAATCTCACCAATTTCAATCGTGCGCGAGGGTGTCCCCCGCTCTTGGGATGGAGGTTGAAAAAACTTAACCAGCTGCTATCGTTCACTAATTCTTTAAATAAACTTTTTTATAAAATGAGTGTGTAGCGATGGCACGACAGTGCCGTCTTTTCGTCTCATTTCTAATCGGGCAACAGACCTTGCTGTCGCAAGTTCGCTACGAAAAATAGGAAAAAATATTCGATCCTCCTCAAGCAACCAAACCGCAAATCCTTCCAACCCAACTTAAACCATGGACTCCTCTCCTCCCAGTATTTTCAATGATGTGATTGGCCCGGTGATGCGCGGGCCCAGCAGCTCGCACTCAGCGGCGGCCAACCGCATCGGGCGGCTGGCGCGTGACTTGGTGGGCGGCCCGATCAAGCAGGTGGTCATCCGCTATGAT
The DNA here is from genome assembly GCA_003566795.1 of Puniceicoccaceae bacterium. Classification (GTDB taxonomy): domain Bacteria; phylum Verrucomicrobiota; class Verrucomicrobiia; order Opitutales; family Coraliomargaritaceae; genus Coraliomargarita_B. Next base: position 10,602 of record PXBU01000197.1, read on the forward strand.
CCCAATGGCTCATTGGTCAACACGCACAAGGATCAGGGCACTGATCTCGGGCTCTACAGCGGGCTGCTGGGGTGGACGCCGGAGGACTCGCGCATTCCCGGCTACGCCGCCGCTCTGGCCGAGGCGGGCATCGAGGTCGATGTGCGCTATGAGGCTTACGAAGCACCGCACCCGAATTTCTACCGGCTCGAGCTCACCGACGCGAGTGGCCAGTTGTTCCGCCTGGATGCTGTCTCGACCGGTGGTGGTATGATCGAGCTGCGGGCTATCGACGGGATCGAGCTGCGGTCGGCAGGAGACTTTCACCACACTTTGGCTTGGCTGGATGCGGCACCCGAGGACGCCGCCTGCCGTATTTTTGAAGAATTTGCCGAGGGCGTCAGCTGGCACCCGTCCACCGAACCGGGTGGTATCCTGAATATTTTTAGTCGCGAGCCGCTGGGTCCGGACCAGCTGGAAAAAGTCCGGCAGCTCTCCGGCGTGCGCCAGCTGCGCCAGTTGCAGGCTGTCCTGCCGGTGTTGTCACGCCGGGGGCTGGCGGTGAGCTTCCAGCGTGCCAGTGAGATGCTGGAGCAGGCGGCGCTGGTGGACCAAGACTTGGGGCTTTGTGGCCTGAAGTATGAGTCCGAGCGCTCCGGCCTGCCGGAGGAGCAACTTGAGGCGATGATGGACAATCTGATCACCATCTTCGAAGCCGCCATCAAAACCGGCTTGGCCGGGACCGAATACGAGGACCGGGTGCTGCCCTCCCAATCGCCGGGATTTGCGCGTGCCGAGCAGGCGGGCCTGCTGGTGCCGGCTGATATCAATAACCGGATCATCCGCTATGTGAGTGCGATCATGGAGGTCAAATCTTCGATGGGTGTGATTGTGGCGGCGCCGACCGCCGGTTCCTGTGGGGCCATGCCCGGCGCGGTGTTGGCAATCGGCCATGCCATGGGTAAGACTCGTCCGGAGATTTGCAGCGCCTTATTCGCCGCTGGCTTGATCGGCGTCTTTATCGCCCGCGATGCGACCTTTGCTGCCGAGGAGGGCGGCTGCATGGCAGAGACCGGATCGGGCGCGTCGATGGCCGCCGCTGCAATTGTGCAAATGGCCGGAGGCACGCAGGCACAGCAACTCGCGGCCGCCTCGATGGCCCTGCAAAATAGTTTCGGCCTGATCTGTGATCCGGTTGCCAACCGGGTGGAGGCGCCCTGCCTCGGTAAAAATATTACCGCGGCGACCAATGCGCTTTCCTGTGCCAACATGGCCTTGGGTGGTTACAACCCGGTCGTCCCGATGGATGAGGTGGTGCGAGCCATGAACGAAGTCGCCCATCAAATGCCGCGCGAGCACCGCTGCACGAATTCCGGCGGCCTGGCAGTCACGCCGACCTCCAAAAAAATCGCGGAGCGACTCAATGCCGCTGCCGCGTGCAGCACCGGCAAGTGCGCCTGTTGAGGTGGACGGTGGACGGTGAGCGGTAGTCGGTGGGCGGTAGACGGTTTTCGGTGAGCGGTGTCCGGTGTGCCCCGTGGGGCCTGCGCTTGCGCATGGCACCATCGCCGTTCAGGCGATGGCTCCGGCAGCCCAGGCAAGTCCCCGCAGCTCGGTTTCTCGATTTTATTGAAATGGATTGATGACGCGGATGCCGCTATAGACCTGCCCTGAATTCAGGTCTTCGGAGTAGAGTGTGTGGCATCCGAGTTCAAGGCCAGCGGCGATGATGGAGGCATCCCAATTGGAAATTTGGAATTGGCGACGAAGCGTATTAGCCGAGACCAGCAACTCCCGCGTAATCGGAAGGACTGGTACCTGAGTGCTGAGTTCCAGCATCGCATCGATCCCGTTTTCGGAGATTCCAAGCGTTTTTTTACGCAGCGCATTGGCAGTAAACTCCTGTATAACCTGGGTGGAAAAGGCAAAGTTTGTCTCCAAAATCAAGTTCTCTGCGATCACCCGTTTTTCCGCATCGTCGGCAGCAGCCGAGCAAGCGTAAAGGAGTATATTCGAATCCAGAAAGACCTCAGCGGTCATAAATCTCCTCACGGCTTAGCGGGGTCATGGGTTGTGTGTTGGATGCCCGCATGGCATTCAGCAAGCGTTTCAGGTTTTCCTGACGCGCGTTTTCTGCGCTCTCGGTACTCATTCCATCGGTTACACTCTCCAATCCCCGAACCACGAGCTCGCGCAGGGTCGTGCGCCGTTGGGCGGCCACGACTTTTGCCCGGTGCAATAGCTTATCTGGAAAATCAATCGTTGTTTTCATTAGAGCAATATTTACAGGAGTATTGGAGTATTGTCAAGTTGCCAGTGGCCGGTGCCCGGTGTGCCCCGTGGGGCCTGCGCTTGCGCATGGCACCATCGCCGTTCAGGCGATGGCCCCGGCGGCCTTGGGGAATTTCCGCAGCTCCGATTCTCCAGTGATAGCGGGTGGTTCAACCTGAACTCGGCAGTTCCAAAACCCTTTCTATCAATTCAGCTTGCAATATATTGTGTTGCAACCCATGTTTGCCAGCGATGAGCGATTCCATAACGACCAGCATACGATTGAGTGCCCGGGTTCGCCGTGCCCTTGAATTGAGGGCGAAGAAGGAGCAGCGCGGCAAGAACTGGATCATTAACCGTGCTCTCGAGCATTATCTGGAGCAAGGGGAGCACGACGGCTTGGTCAGTGAAGCCCGACGCCAGTCACTGCTAGCGTCACAATCCGACGACGGGGACTGGTCGGACGAGGCCGATCTTGAGCAATGGAAATAAAACGTGGCGACATTGTGCTGTGCGTGGTTGCCGGGGATTTTGGTAAGCCCCGTCCGGCCCTTGTCGTGCAGTCGGACCTATTCAACCACACCCACGCCTCGGTCACGCTGCTTCCAATCACCTCGCATTTGCTCGACACGCCGCTTTTCCGCATCCCGGTCCGCCGCGGAAAAATGAACGGCCTCAAGCAAAACTCGCAAATTATGGTCGATAAGATTACCGCCGTCCGGCGGGATCGAATTCGGGGGCGGATCGGTAAAATAAGCCCTGCGGTCCTGCAGCAAACGGAAAGCTCCCTCCTCCGTTTCCTGGGTTTTGAAGGCTGATATCCGAAAGATGTAGGCTCGCTGGTCGAGCTTGCCGACCACCGCGATGAAGTTGCCAGTGCTTGGGTATTTTCAAATTCCTGACTCAGGCTCACTGCGAGCCTTGAAAAAGAGTTCAGGCTGATCTCAGACTGATAATCGTAGATCGGGAGCTTATTCCCTGCTCACCGCGTGATACACTGCACGTACCACGTCGGCCATACGAGGATAGTCGAGTCGGTTCCAGGTGTCCCTGATTGTATGGTATTCGAGGTTCCGGTAAAAGGCGGTGTTTGTGATCATTACGGCATTCATACCAAGATCCCAATAATTCCGATGATCGGAAAAATCGATGCCTGGTATGGATCGGGGCGCGGCGATTGAAAAGACAGGGAGATCGGTCACCCCCTTCATGCCTGCTTTGATGCGGGAGATGTAGCTACGCTGGTCGTGCTTGCCGACCACCGCGATAAAGTTACCAGTGCTTGGGTAGATCAATTTGAACAGGGGAATAGGGTATTTTTGAGAACCAAACTCGTCTGAGAAATAGCCGATCATTTCCAAGGCGATCATCCCCTCGACAATGGTATCGGATTCGGCGAGCGACTGGGCATGCACGTAGCTGCCCATGTGGGTGGTCCCGAAAAAAGGCGGTTCCTCGAGGGTGAACGCGACCAATTCGATCGCGCGATCCGGCGTTTGCCGACCAAACAAATAGGCAAGTTCGATAAGTCCGGCAACCCCGCTGGCATTGTCATCCGCGCCCGGCGTGTCTTCGTGGCTGTCGTAGTGCGCCCCGATAATTGTGACGGGTCCAGTCTCCGGGCCAAAGCGCGCAATCACATTACGAAAGAGGGTCCCTGCGACCGCAAATTCCTGCTCCGTGACGCGGCCCCCCGCCCTTAAAAAATGCGTCTCGATGTCGTCCGCAGTCCTGTTAAGATTAGCCACATTTCGGAAATTCCTCGGGTGATAATCGACCGAGAGGGTGCGAACGACGTTGGTCATACGCTCGAGGTCCACCGGAATTTCCGCCGGTTGATTTGTTCGCAGGGTCGGTTGAGCGAGATATAGCCAGAGACTGAAGATAACCACTGCGACCCCGCAAAAGACGTTTCGAAGAAATCTCAGGATGCGGGTCAGCCAGCGGGCGCGTAGGAGAGACGAATGCGTCATGGTTTCGATGCGGTCGGAGGCCAGTGTCTAGTTAACAATTCTGGTCTGGTCGATTTTGATCGTTCCATGAAGACGTATACCATTTACGAAAGCAAGTCTCAGCTATCAGCTTTGGTGAAGGAGGTTACTGGAGATTTTTGAATTCCACCCCGCTAAGGCTCCGGAGCATACTGGCAGCCAACTGCGCTCCAATCCCGCGCAACGCTCGAAACGGCTTTCTCCGTGCGGTCGGGCTGATTCATCCTGGCATTTATACACAAGTATTAGTTATCTCAATTCTCCCTTCAAGTCCCCCGGATTGCGTATCATTTTCTTTTCGTAGGGGTGTCCGCTTATGCGGCACCCGCCCTTCGATAAACTCAGGGCCTTGAGCATGTCGAAACGGCGAACGTTCGGGTGGGTTTGGGACGTTGATTGCGTTTCTATGCGCTCGCGGGCTTCCCATAGGAAAGCCCCTACGTGACACTCCGCTTTCTTCGCCGCTTTTTTGCGGAAGTCCAATTTGTGTATAAATGCCAGGATGAATCAGCCCGACTACGGAACACGCTTTCTCATCCAACGTTGAGCCTCGATTGGTATTTCGTGAGCGGGGTGGTCCGTGGCACCTGCGCTTGCGCATGGCACCATCGCCGTCGAGGCGATGGCCCCGGCGGCCCCGGGCGTTTTAACTTGCCAAAGCAGGGGTCAGGGGGCGGGATATGGGGTCATCTTGGCAGGGAACGAACCCCCGCGCGAATCGAACACAACAGGAGAGAATTATGGCTAACGAACTTGTAGGAAAAACCGCCGCTGTCACGGGATCGGCTTCAGGAATTGGGCTCGCCAGTGCGGAGGCGATGCTGGCCGCCGGCGCAACGGTCGTCTTGGTCGACCGCGATGAAAAGGCGCTCGAAGAAGTTTGCGCCCGCCATGAGAAGGCGATCCCGCTGGTCTTCGATTTGCTCGACACCGAGGAGTGCAAGACGCTCTTGCCGAGACTGCTGGAGCAGGTCGGCCACCTCGATATCTTCCACGCCAATGCGGGCAGCTACATCGGCGGCGACTTGATCGATGCGGACAACGACGCCATCGACCGCATGCTGAATCTGAATATCAACGTGGTAATGAAGAACGTCCACGACGTGCTGCCGCACATGATCGAGCGGGGGACGGGCGATATTATCGTCACCAGCTCGCTGGCAGCGCATTACCCGACCCCTTGGGAGCCGGTTTATGCCTCCTCCAAATGGGCCATCGATTGCTTCATCCAGACCACGCGGCGCCAGGTGTTCAAGCACGGGATCCGCGTCGGCGGCATCTCGCCGGGGCCGGTGATCACCGGCCTGTTGAAAGACTGGTCACCGGAAAAACTGCAAGAGGCGCGGGAGGCCGGCAGCCTGGTCGAAGCCGAGGAAATCGCGCAGGTCATCCTGTTCATGCTCACCCGGCCCCGCCACATGACGATCCGCGACGTGGTGATGATGCCGACGAATTTCGATCTCTGACGTCGCGCTCCCCTTTATTTCTGTAGTGCTGACCCGGACGGCGTTTAAGGCTGAATCCTGCCCGACGATCCTACCGGACAAAATAATCGCCGGTAATTCCGTTTAAAATAGTTGTTTCGTTCGGACTTAAGCTGAGTACGGACGCATTTTTCAGCTGCCACACGATGAGTTCCTCGCTTACCTCGAACTGTTCCAGTCCATATCGATGTCTGCCGCCGAATCACAGTCTTTGCCGAGCCCGGTTGTCTGCCGGGTGGGGGATGATTGCGACGACCTCGATGTGAGGTTGTCGAAGTTGTGGCTGCGCATTGGGATCGCGGGGGTTTTTGCGGGGCAGGGGATGGTGTTCTCGTTGGCGATGAATATGACGCCGCCGGATTACGGCACGGCGGCTTACTGGACGGTGCATGGGCTGTTGATTTTTTCGTCGCTGGTGGTGATGGGCTTTTTGGGCGGGCCGCTCTTTACCTCGACCTGGCGGATGTTGCGCACGCGGCAGCTTTCGATTGAGGGGCTGTTTACCCTGAGCTTGGCGGGTGCCTTTATTGGCTCGGTAGCGGGTTCGCTGACGGGGGAGGGTGATGTTTTTTACGAAATTGTTTCCATCGTGATCGCGATCTACACCTTCGGGCGGATGCTGGGGGAGCGCTCGCAGGCGAAGTTGCAGGCGGAGAGCAGCCAGCTGCGGGAGGCCTTCGATGCGGCGATGCGGCTCGATGCCTCTGGGCAGGCGACGTCGGTGCCGGTGGCCGAAGTGGCGCGGGGCGATGTGGTGCGGGTCGATCCGGGGGAGCCCTTCACGCTGGACGGGGTGGTGCGCTCCGGGGTGGGCTTTGTGCGGGAGACTTCGTTGACGGGGGAGCCGCTGCCGGTGGTGCGGCGCAAGGGAGACCGGGTGCGGGCCGGGACTTATTCGGAGGACGGGAGTTTTGAGGTGGAGGTCGCGGCGGTGTTTGGCGAGCGGGAGCTGGACCAGATTCTGGATGCGGTGGAGTCCTTTTCCGGTCGGCC
>PXBU01000253.1 GCA_003566795.1 Puniceicoccaceae bacterium
CCGTTTCGACAAGCTCAAGGCCCTGAGTTTATCGAAGGGCGGGTGCCGCAAGCGGACACCCCTACGAAAAGAAAATGATACGCAATCCGGGGGACTTGAAGGGAGAATTGCGATAACTGATGCTTGTGTATAAATGCCAGGACGAGTCAACCCGACTACGTTCCGAGGCGCAGCTGGCAAACCATGTCCGGGCAATCAGGCCGGCTTTTGCAGGAGAATCACCCGGTTGGTGTTCGTACCTTTGGATGAATTTGCAACGCCCCAGCAGTTAGCAGTCTTGGTAAAGACCTGATCGTTGATCAAAACCAGCTTGGGCTCCAAACCCGCAGCACCAGCAGCGGGCACGACGAGGTTTTCCATCAGTATTTTACCACCCCGGACTTCCCCCACCTCAAATGCCAGGTAGCCGCCTGGTTTTAGTATTCGAAGGAGCTCCCGGAAGACTCTCGTCATCGCTGCTGTCCAATCTGCGACCTTCTTCAGTTGCCAGATCGGTATCGAATCTGCGTCCAGCCCGTTGAACCAGCAGCGCAGCCAATTATCTTTCTGATAGTCGATCACATCCAGAAATGGCGGCGAAGTCACGACCAGGGAAACAGAATTTGAGGGTAGCTCCGGGGTGTCGTCGCAGCAGGCGGTCAATATTTGGGCGTCCTGCGCGAGAGTCCGCAGATGCCGCAGCGCGGACGGGTCCAGTCTGTTCAGCAGGGTGCGTGTCTTCTTGTTGATGATGGCTGCGATATCTCTATCTGGCGGAACTTGATCGCGCTTCTGATTGATCTTCAACTGCGACTGGACGCTGACGGCCTGATTGGGCGGTAATGTATAGACCGAGAAGAATCCAGAGGAATGGCCGGTGAGTCGGTTGGTGGCGACCATGCGGATCCAGGCGTCAATGTTGTCGAGGCGTCCGCTGGCGGCGCGATCCAAAAGATATTCACGCAGCGCGATGATTTTGCGCAGCGTGTTCGGGTGGTAGAAGGCACTTAGTGCTGCATCGTTGGCGGAAATTTGACCGGTGCCCGGTTCCAGCTGCAAGGAATGCAGGCGGTCGGCGACTTCTGCGGGACTGGGAGGATCCAGCCGCGGCAGCAGCAGGATCCGACTCAAGGGATTGATATCACAGCCCGCCGGGATGCGGCCGAGCAGGCCTGCCTCCAGCGGAGTCGTCCCGCGGCCCATGAATGGATCGTACACCACATCACCCGGCTGGGTGAGGCGGGTGATGAAGAACCGCGGCAGTTGCGGCTTGAAGCAGGCCCGGTAAGAGATCTCGTGCAGGGAGCTGGCGGCCCGTTGTTTCGACGCCCAGAACTCGTTTATAAAAACCGGCAGTTCGAGCTCCGGGTCAGGGAAGGATTCGACGCGTGTCGGTGTTTCAAACTCGTTAAAATGGCGCAGCTCCCCGGCAAATGACTCTGCGTCGGCGTGCTCCAAGGTATTTCCGGAGTCGTCAATATCGTCCGATAAGAAAGAAAATTGTTCAGGGTGATTCACTTCGTCGTCTACCGCTCACACGGCTGTTTCTTTGTAGCGTTGCTCGCGGATGACGGTGATCTCGATGGAGCCGGGATAGTTGAGTTCGTCCTCGATGCGTTGGCGGATGGTGCGGGCGAGTTGCCGGGCATCGTCGTCGCCTAGTACCTCCGGCTCGACGATAACACGTAGCTCCCGGCCGGCCTGGATGGCGTAGGCCTCGCTAACGCCATGTTGCGCGGCGGCGATCTCTTCGATACTGCGCACCCGTTGGATAAAGCCGTCGATGGAAGAAGTGCGTGCGCCGGGGCGCACGGCAGAGAGTGAATCGGCCACCATGGCAATTCCGGCGTAGGGACTCTCGGCGGGCACCTCATTGTGGTGAGCTGCGACTGCATTCACTATGCGGGGGTCCTCGCCGTGCCGCTTTAGCATATCGGCTCCCACCATGGCGTGGCTGCCGACGTACTCTTCATCGAGCGCTTTGCCGATGTCATGAAAGAGCCCGGCGCGTTTTGCGATCATAGGATCGAGTCCGATTTCGGCGGCGATCAGAGCACAGAAGCTCGCTACTTCGATGGAGTGCGCCAGCGTGTTTTGATTATTCGAAAGGCGGTAATGCAGCTTACCCAGCAGCACCACAATCTCGGGATGGACATCTTTAAGCCGCAACTGCTTCAGTGAACTCTCGCCCAAATCAATAATATTGGCACGCATCCCTTCTTCGGCCTGAGCGACCTGCTCTTCGATACTGGCGGGGTGGATGCGGCCATCCCGCAAGAGGGCTTCCAATGAGATGCGCGCGATCTCCCGCCGAACCGGATCGAAGCAAGAGATCATGACCGAGTCGGGGGTCTCATCAATCATTAAGGTGGTGCCGGTCGCATGCTCAAAGGAGCGGATATTCCGGCCTTCCCGCCCGATGATGCGGCCTTTCATTTCATCGCTGGGCAGATTAACGACGGTGGCAGTAGCGTCATTCATCGGCTGACTGGTAATGCGCTGCATAGCCGCCAGCAGGATGCGTTTGGCCTCTTGGTTGATCTCGGATTCGGCGCGCCCGAGTGTGGCGCGGTGCAGGTCGGCAATCTCCTGCGCACATTCCTTCTCGGTGGAGCGCAGCAGCAACTGGCGTGCATCCTCCTCATCCATCTGCGCGATCTGATGCAGCTTAAACTGGTACAGGCGGCGGACCTTTTCGGCCTCGTGCTCGGCCTCCGTCAGTAGCTGCTGCTCGCGAACGATTTCCTGGTGTTTGAGTTCGAGGTGCGCCTCGGTTTTTTTCAGGTGGTCCGTCTGGCGCTCCAATTCGCGGGTGCGGGCGGCGAGATTACTCTCGCGGCTATCCAGTTGGCGTTTGTTTTCTGCCTGTTTGTGCTGCAATTCGAGCTCCATTTCCGAGCGCTCTTCACGCAGCTTCAGTTTAGCTTCGCGCAACTCAACATTGAGTTTCTGCTGTTCGGCTTCCCGCAGGCGCAGGGTGCGCCAACGATAAAACAGCACGCCAAAAATGGCACCGATCACGGTGCCGATTATTATCCCCAGGCTGTGCTCCAGAATCATTTGTTAATCGGCATTTACTTTAATGAACGGGATCGGCCAGCAAAGTCCGGGTCTTCCCGTCCTGCCTGCGGGGTCTTCAGGCGTTAATTATGTAAATAATTCGTTATAGAAATCTTCCTGCCATAGATCAAGCCAAGATCGCATTATTCAATGGTGCTTACGCAGCGTCGAAGCCACGATGAAGAGGCCCAGCAGGCCCGAGACCACAAACCCGAGTATCCCGATCGCAGGGTAACCAAACAGCAGCGGCTCCACCCCGGTGGTAATGACTAATGAGGAGCCGATAATCAGTGAGCCGACAATGATACCGACGGTGAGGCGATTCATTGAGGCATTGAAAGTGTCCTCCAGATTTTCCGTTCCCTTGTGGTGCAGATTGATCTGGATATCCTCTTCTTCGAAACGCTGGAGGATGCGCTGCACATTTTCCGGAATCTGCTGGAGGCGGCGCAGCATGGCCAGCATCGGATGCAGGCTCTGGCGGCTGATGCCCTCGAAACTCCAGCGCTCTTTGTTGAGTTTTCGCAGGAAGGGGTTGGCCACCTTATGGATGTCAAACTCCGGGTCGAGCGCCCGCGCGCTTTCCTCCACACAGAGAATCGCCTTGGAGAGCAGGGCGTAGTCGGGCGACACCTGAATGCCGTTAATCCCGAAAATATAAAGCATCTCCAAGCCGACCCGACCGATCTCGGTGCCGGCAGGGCCAAATTCACGGTGCTTGTTGAGCAGGAAAGTGACTTCCTTCTCCAGGTTGCGCCGGTCGATCCGGCGATTATTGACGGACATGCGCTCGCCGACACGGATCACCTTATCCGCGTCGCGGGCGGTGATGGCCGCAAATAAATCAGCCAACTCATAGCGCATCTCGATGGTGATCTGCCCGGCCTGCCCCCAATCAAGGAAGCAAATCCTCTTATCCGCGGTAATGAGCATATTCCCGGAATGCGGGTCGGCATGGAAAAATCCGGTGCCCACGATCTGATGGAAGACGGATTGGCCCCCGAGCTTGGCCAGCTCGACGCAGTCCTCCGCAGGCAAATCCACTTCGTCAGGGGATTGGCCATCGACCAATTCGGTGACCAGCAGCCGCCGTGTGGTGAAGC
>PXBU01000185.1 GCA_003566795.1 Puniceicoccaceae bacterium
GGTCGCCGGCATTCACGTTCAGCTTAAGCGTCCCTGCCCCACTGTTGATTTGCACGCCAGACCCGACGATCTCGGCGGCTTGATCCAGGGTCAGATTAAGGCTGCCGCTTTCGGTGGTGGCGGTCAGTTCAGCGGCGGCTACGGACAGCACAGCAGTCGGCCCACTTTCCCCGCCGATACCGTTCACCGAGGTGATGGTCAGGCGACCGTTGACAACTTGAAGGATGATGCCGGTGGCGGTTTCGGTGAGGCTCAATTGCTCGGTATCGATAGTCAGATTCCCGTCAGCCGCGATCACTGCGGAGCCGAGGCGCAACTCACCGTCCACATCGAGAAGCAAGGTGCCCGCACCGTCGAAGCGCATTTCGCCCTGGGCGGTGGTCAGCGTGCCACCTTGAACGGAAAGCGAGATGGTTTCGCCTGCACCAGCACTGGAGAGCATACCGGCCCGTCCGATGGTGACATCGCCTTGCTGAATCAAATGTAAGCCAGTAGCCGAGGCCACATCCAAACGGCCCGCAGCAATCACAAGTTCCGCGCCCACCGCGCCCAGCGAACCGGCATTGGCGATCAAACGCATCGTGGGTGCTTCCAGCGCACCATCTACCCGGAAGATGGAGCCCCCTGCCCGCAGATCCATGCGATCTGCGGCGGTCGATGCCGCCACACTGAGGTTCGCACCCGCGATCATACTGAGTGAGCCGCCTGCATTAACGCTGCTGGTGGTCCCGAAACTAATGTTCCCTGAAGCCCGCAGGAGGATGTCAGCGACTGCCTCAACCGCCACCCCGGCATCGACGCTGATGCCAGCTGCCGTCAAGCGAACATCACGCCCCGAAATCAGGTCGGCGGCAACAGTAAGCGACTCACCAGTTTGCAAGACGATGCGACCATCTGCTACATTGAGGCTGCCATTGAGCAGCATGGCATGGTCGAGTTGGTTAAGGTAGAGATCACCACGTCCGGCCAGGGAGATACCCTCGACTGTGGCCGCAGAGATCAGGTTGATAAAGACACTGCCTGCAACCGAATTCGTGATGGTGAGAGCCGAAGCTTCGATGGCCAAGGCGCCACTGCCAGTGCGGCCGATACCTTCAGTTGCGGTCAGGAGGACCGGATGCTCACCCGCACGGATCAGCGCGAGGCTATTGCTGCGAACAATGGCCCCATCGGTGGCCAAAATTGTGATCGGAGCATCGGTGGCGATGTCGGCAGCGAAATCGACTTCCGTCCCTTGCAGATTGATTGCACCCGTGCCGGACAGGATGCTGGCCTCGGCAGTCAAAACACCTGCCATCGCTTCGATGGAAATCGTTCCGCTGCCGTTGGCGCTGACTGCGATGCCATCGGCATTGATGCCATCCAAGAGGGCGATATCGCCGAGAGTGGCAACGAGCACAATATCACCATCAGCCAGCGTCCTCAGGTCGGACTGGGCGGCATCGCTCACGGTGGTGATGGTGCCATTGGCATTGAAGATCGATACGGTAGCACTCACATCACGAACCGTGAGCCCATCAGTTTCTGACAGGTAGATGGAACCTGCAGTAGCCAGAGCCGAAAGCTCATTGACCGAGGTAACAACAGGATTGGATGATTCACCCACCGAGCCGAAGGCCTCAATACGAAGCGTGTCAGCAGTGACATTGACCCCCGCAGCGAGGGCCGAGGTAATCTCTCCGGAAGCGGTGATCAGCGAAACTGTGTTGGCCGAAACAGCAGCCAGGGCCAAGTCGGACGCGGCACTCAGGCGAGCGACGCCGCCCAGCGTCACCACGGAAGCCGTGTCGGCCATAGTTAAGGCGGCCCCGAGGGCATTGAGGGCGATATCACCGGTGCCACCGGTGATCACAGTAACGCCCGCATTCAACTCAAGGGCAGACGAGGCGCTGAGTGTAATATGGCCGGCGCCCGAGATGACATCGGCATTGGCCACGATGGATCCACTCAGGGCTTCGAGGCGGATACTGCCCGAACCGGCAGCGACGACAGCCTCGTTTTCGGACGCACCGGCGAGCCCCCCGTTGAGCGTCAAGTCACCGGTGTTGAGGCGCAGCACGATGGCCCCATTGCCGGCAGTGCGCAAATCCGAACGAGCCGCAAGCGTGGTGCTACTGACGCTGGTGGTCGCATCCGGGGTCACGCGATCGACAGTGAAGCTTGCCACCGTATCGATGGTCAGGGCGGCGGCTTGACGAATATTAATCAGACCACTCACCGTGGTCGCGGCAGCGAGCGTAAGCACATCGGTTTCGATGGCGTTATCGACGCCCGAGCCGAGGGTTCCGATTGAACCGGCAGCGGTCAAATTAGCGGCAGCAGCGTAAATATTGACAGCGGTATTGCTGCGGGCTTTGGCATCGGTGATTGTGCCGGTGGAGGCGGTGACTCCGACGAGGCCCCAGGTGGATTGGGCACCTTCATTACGTGCATCCAGCAGGCCCAGTTGAACATTATCGCGGGCGCGGAAGAGGATATTACCTCCGGCCGTTTCGGCTCGCAGCGAAGCCGCTTGCGTGAGGTTACCCCGTGCCGCGTTCAGATCGATGCTGCCCGCTCCGCTGGCCACGATGATGTTGGCATTGCCGACTAGATTGATGCCTCGACCGGCGAGCAAGGAGATGCTGCCAGATTCGGCCAGCACTTGGGCATTGGCGAAAATATCACCGTTGATGGCCAACACATCGATCAAGACGTTACCCGTGCCGGAGGCAGCGATGGCGGTGTTGCCATCATCACCTGCGAGCCCACCGTTGAGAGTGATCGAGCCGACGCTGCGGAGGATGAGGTCACCGTTGCCGGCGGTGCGCACGTCTGAGCGTGCAGCCATGGAAGACGCAGCGGTATCAGTCAGGTTGTCGAGAGCGACCCGGTTGACACTGAAAGCAGCAACCGTGTCGATAAGAAGGCTGTCAAATTCGCGGATATGGATGGCACCGTCGACAGTCGTGGTTGCGGAGAGCGTGTTGACCCGAATCTCGATGGCATTGTCAATGCCCGCACCGACGAGCCCGATGTCGCTGCCAGCGATCATGCTCAGAGCGTTGGCCGTGACGTTGTTCGGGACATTGGCGGTGCGTACTTTGTTATCGAGAATGGAGCCGGAAGTGGCGGTGATGCCGACCGATGCGCTACCGGCGACGATCATGCCGAGTCGGACATCGACGGCTGCCTGTAGCAGCACGTTGGCGTTGGTGGTTTGAATGGTGAGCGTGCTCGCTTGATCGATGCTGCCAAGGCGGGCTTGCAGATCGATGGTGCCGGGCGCTGCGCTGACAGTGATATTGGCCGTGCCGGACAGGGTGAGGTCACGCCCAGCCAGGAGCGAGAGATTGCCGCCCACTGATGAAACCGGGGCGCTAATGATCAAATCACTGGTGTCGGCACGGGCCTCCAGCAAGACGTTGGCGGCACTCGAGGTGGCGACTGCCTGATCGATACTGAATGTGCCGTCGGTGGTGATGATGACAGCTGCAGTGGCAGTCAGGCCTGAGAGTGTGACGCCCGGCTGGAGAGAGCTGGTGCTGTCCATTCCGACACGGAGCACGTCGATGAGCGCAACGGTGGTGAGCGCAAGGTCGCTGCTATTATCGATGAAGACGGCCCCACCCGACTGCACCGCCAATGCGTCAGCGTTGATATCGAGCAGACCAAAATTCGTTCCCGCAGCCTCACCGATGGATCCGCCCGCGATGAGCTGAACTTGGCTTGCGACCAGGTCGGTGTCGGCGTCTCCGTTGTCGATAATCGCGCCGCTGGCATTCAAGTAGGCGTTGGCTGCGGCAACTCCGGCCAGACGAATGTCGCCCGCCGCCAGCATACGCAGGTTAAGGGAAGCGCTGATAGTCGATCCGTCCGCCATGGTCAAGGCACCCGCACTGGCCTCCATATCGAGTGAGCCCGCGATATCCAGCGAAGCTGCGGCACTCATCGAAATGGCCGCGCTGGCCAAGATGCTGGCATGATCGCCCGAAGTCACCGCAGCATTGAGCGCCAGGTTTCCAGCGAGCGCTTGCAGCAGCAGGTCTGCATTTTGGGCGAGCACTGCGGCGTTGATGGTCAGATGGCCGTCCGCAACCACTTTCGTGAACTGATCTGTGGCGATACCGGCTAATTCGCTGCCAGTCTGAACCGGAGCCGTGTTATCGATTTGGACACGGTTCACGTTGATAGCAGCGACATCGGCAACTGTTAAGGACTTGTCATTGGACAGATAGAGGCTGCCCGTTTCTGCGGAGGCTGCGAGGGAATTTACGCTCGTTTGGAGTGGCCCGTTGGCGATACCCTGAGCTTGGCCGATGAAGCTGCCAGCGACGAGTTGAACGGCATTGGCGACTAGGTCGAGATCGCTGGCTCCAGCGGTATCGATCCATGTGCCAGCTTCGAGGCGAATATTGGCGGCATTGATTCCACCAAGCAGGATGGACGAAGCGGCGACGACCCGGGCGTTGCCAGTAACCGTCGTCGTAACACCATCGAGCATCGAGAGGGCTCCATTGGCCGCTTCCACGTCAAGGCTGCCGCCGGCGGTGATGTTGGCGTTTTGCTGGAGACTACCATCAGCCAGCAGGCTGAGGTGGTTGCCACTCGTGAGTACGGCATTGATAGACAGGTCACCCGCAAGCGCATGCAACAGCGCATTTCCAGCGGTAGCGGTGACGGCTTCGTCGAGATCGATGGTGCCGTCAGCCTCGACCATCAGTGCATTCCCCGCTGTCGCGCCAAGGGTGCTGCCAACCTCGCCGATGATCAGGTCGGTATTATTGGAGAGGAAGAGGGAAGTTCCAGCGGAAGCGGCCAGGAGCCCGATTTGGGTATCGAGTTTACCGGCACCGGCGGCACCGATGGCACTACCCGCGATGATTTCAGCTTCGTCGGCGACGATCTGGGTGGTGGTATAACCTCCGTCCAAAATTGAGCCAACGGGCACGTTGAGGTAGACCGATTCAGCGCTAATATTACCCAGCGTTAAATTCTGCGTCTCCACCGTCAGGCGAATTTCACGTTCAGCGGCGGTTGCCGTGATGGCACCCCCGAGTGCTGGAGAGATCTCGGACGCCAGGCTGCCATCGGCATTCACCGTGCGGTAAGGAACGGTAATGGCATCGACGCGTAGAGCGGACGCGTTGGTGAGATAGACCCCATTTAAGGATTCAGCGGCGACCCGCGCGACGTGCGTGCGGAGCGTTTGCCCCGGCGCAGCGTTGCCAACGCTCCCATTCACCGCACTCAGCAGGAGTTGGCTGCCGATCACGTCACGGTCGAAAGCATCCGAACCAGCCCGCAAAATCGACCCAGCGGCACTGATCATAGCCACCCGACCACCGGATTGGATGCCACCCAGAGTGATCGCGCCCTCCGAGCTGATCACAACATTCCCAGTCTCATTAACAAAACGAGAGTTGGCAGCCGTATCGACAAGTCCGCCGACCAGCAGGTGAATTTGCCCAGTCACGCCGGTGGTGACAGTTATATCAGCGGTCAAAGTAAAATCGTTTTCGGCAGCGAGTGTGATGCTACCCGCATCAGTCGCGACGTTGGCACTGATGCTTAAATCATTCGCCGCGTCGAGCAAGATGCGTCCGTTGACTTCGGCAGTGACCGGATTATCAACCGTCACCCGGATATTGCCCGTTTGGTTGACCAGCACGATCGCTCCACTGTTGGCAGCACTCAAGCCTGAGAGTGGGTCGAGGGTCTTGGCTTCAGTAGAAGCTCCCGGCAGAACAAGTGAGGTTGCGGCAGCCGTGGTCGCGACATCAATTGCATCCAGCTCGGAGAGGAAGATACCGCCGCCCAGAGCGGCTGCGGAGACAGTGCTTACCTCGGTCTCGATGGGATTAAGACCACTGCCGATCGCACCCCCCGCACGCAGTTGTAGTGCGCTGGCCTGAATATTTATACGTTCCGCTTCGTTATCGATGATCGATCCGGTGATGGCGACGATACCGACATTGCCCAAAGTTGTGATGCCTGCGATGCTAATGTTGCCGTTCGCTTCGAGGATAATATCGCCAGCTTCGGCAGTGAGTGTGCCGCCTGCATTTTGGGTCAGGCTGCTATTGGCCGAAACAAGAGTCAGCGAGCCCGCACCTGCGGTGAGGACAGAAACATCATCCGCCAGGGCCAGCGCACCTGTTGCGAGGAGAGAAATATGTCCCATTCCGGAGACAATATCCGCATTTCCAGTCAAGCTGCCACCGAGCGTTTGCAGTAAAATGTTACCGCTGCCATCAGCTGAAACGGCGCTACCATCGAGAGGTGCTGTGCCATCGTTGAGAACCAAGTTTCCGGCAGCCAATTGCACAATAATGGAGCCATCACCTCCAAGGGTGCGCAAATCACTTTGCGCGGCGATGGCGGTGGTCACGGTTTCCGCAGCGGTGTCGACCCGTTCCAACGAAGCCGAAACATCGTCAACAATCAGGCCATTGCTTTCGTTGATGAAGATACCACCATTCGAAGCTTGGGCGCTCAGGGTGGCCACAGAAATGTCCAGCGCATCCGAGCTGAGGCCAATGGCAGTTCCCGCCTTGATGAGCAGAGAGGCCGCAATCACATCGCGATAGGTATCACCTCCGTCAAGAATGGAGCCTGCAGTGGCAAACAATGCGACCGACCCGCTGGAGCTAATACCGCCCAAAATAATATTTTGATCGGCTTTGATCAGGATATCGCCGCTGCCGTTGCTGAAGCGGCTGTCATCATCCATTAGAACCTCGCCGGTGAGTGACTCGACATAGAGCGTGCCCGCACCGGAGGAGATGATATCGGCGGCAGCATTGAAGACCACATCATCAACCGCCTGGACAGTAATGTGACCGCTGTCACTGCGGACATCGGCGTTCGCGACCAATTGGCCGGGAACATCCAGCAGAATATTACCAGAACCATGGGCAGCGATGACGATATTTGCCGCAGCGTCTGCCAGGCCGCCATTCAAGGTCAAATCTCCGGAATCAAGCACCAAAACAATGGAGCCGTTATTGGCATTCGTGGTAAGATCGCTTTGCGCAGCTACGCTGTAGGGGCTGTCGATGTCACCGAGTTCGGTCACGGTGTTGACCTCGATCGCAGCGACGGTATCGACCTCCAGCGAGGTGCCTGAGCTCAGGAACATTGCGCCGCCCGCGATAGCGGTGATACGGTTCGCATCAAAACTAAACGGATCTGCCGCACTGGCGATACCTGCCCCGGCCGAGAGGTGGATCTGATCCGCTTCGATAAGTTGCGCACTTTGTTGCAGCAGCGCACCGGAAGCAATGAGCGCGAGATCGCCGCTACCCAGATCAACCGAGGCCACGGTCAAAGCCGCGCCGGACTCGATCACGGCGTTGGCGTTAGCAATCGTGATGACGGTTGCCGCGTCTTGCACAAAGTCGGCACCGACTTGCAGCAGCAGAGTGCCACCAGCGATGGAAAGATCGGCGTCGAGTGCAAAGCTACCACCAGCGACCCATTGCAGGGAACCTCCCGCGACTTCAACGGCACCCTCGACGTTAACTGCATCCACGACATCGACATGGAGATTACCAGCGACCGAGACGGTCGGTCCCGCAGGCGTGATGGCCTCGACGGTGAGTGAGCCACCTACACGAAGCGCCGCATCTCCGACCCCACTTTGGCTCCACTGGGCTGCGCTGAATTCGCCGGAATCGACCGTGCGCGAGGCCTCCGCAAAAACAACTGCGATCATGCTCTGCCCAATGGACAGGTCATTGCGCTCCCGCACCGCCAGCACCCCGCTAGCGGCAGTCGCGTTGAGGCGGCTAACATCGGTGATCAGCGCACCCTCACTCGAGGTCAGGCTCCCGACGTTGAAGCCGGCATACTGCTGCAAACTGGTAGCGATGAGATTGGTCCGATCATTCAGGGCAGCCCGCTGGATCGAGCCGCCACTGGAATCTACCCGAATCGCGCCTGTGGTGCGAACTTGGGCCAGAACGATGTCGTTATTGGCCGCGATGAAAGCATGGCCGCTCCCGGTGTCGAGCGACGTTCCTGCCAGCATGGAGAAGGTGCCGGAAGCGGCGACCAACCAGGCATCACCACCCGCAGTCGCGACGTCCGCATGCAAGGTAATCGAATCCCCGGCCAGGAAGGTGAGTAAGCCGCCGTTGAGGGCGATGGGAGCACTGGCTTCGGTGGAAATGGAACCAGAGGCTTCCACCCGGAGAGCACCATCTGAAAGATGGAAAACAGAGCCGACAAAGACGACATCCCCCAGGGCAGCGCTCAGGATCGACCAACCGCCCGTTGCATTTTGCGTGAGTTCGGTGACTGTGAGCGCACCCCCCGTTTCCGATTCGGCGATTACGATATCGCCGCTGGCGCCGAAATTGCGCAGCTGAATCGTGCCGGAGTCGGTATTGATCGCGCCCGAACCGATCGCGCCGATTCCGTCTTGTGCTGTCAGGGCGACGAAACCAGCGGTCGAGAGATTCAGGTCGTCATTGGCCAGCGCATCGGTGATCGCGCCACCACTGACAATGTCGATCCGTGCAGCAGCAGATGAGCTGATCGAAACGAGGGCGATATCAGCCGCCGCCTGGTAGAAAATCGGGCCGCTGACACTGCTGGTGCTGGCCGAGCCGGACATCAGGATCGCATCCGCTTGACTGATTAGACTGATGATACCGCTACCGGTAGCCTCGATAGTGCCGGACTGCTCAATCGTATCGGCGGCCAACAGATCGATGTCCCCACCCTCGACCGCACCCGCGAGGCTCATCGAACCGGCAGCCTGGGCATCCACAGTGCCACCCCCCAGCAGCCCACTGGCAGTCACACGAATATCATTCCCTGCGGTTAAGGACAAATGCGCCGAGCGTGCTGCGATGGCAATATTCACCCCATCCAAAGTCAGAATCGACGAAGCAAAGACACCCGCATCACCGTAGCTCAAAGTGGCCGATGGGCTGTCGGCATTGTCGATAATGGAACTGCTCCGGCTATCAGCAAAAGTGGTAATGGTATAGGAAGCACCAACCAGCGGCACCAGCCAATTAAGTGCGATCAACATGCCCTCGACCTCAAAGAGGACATCGGCAAACACTCCGTCGGCCCCCACTGGCAGCGTCACACTAATCGGGCTTTCGAGGGCGAGCGGTGCGGTGCGGGTGCTCGCAGGTATGATCTGCAGATCTGCGGTCGCGGTCGCGGGATCGACCAAACCACTCAGATCCGCATCGAGCGAGAAGACAATAAAGTCGAGTGCCTCCAAGGCATCCCGCAGGTCCTGGCCGGAAGCGGCATCGACATTGTTCAGAGTAATGTTCAACACACCCGAGCCTTCGTCAAAGTCGGCTGCCAGGGTTCCGCCTTCGACAAAACCAACATCCAGATTCACGCTGCTGATCGCTTCGCCGGTATTCAAGTAGAAGCCAAAGCCACCGATCTCCAAGCGGGCATCCAGCACCGGGACGGAGCCAGCGAAGAGGCCGCCAGCGGTCAACGCGTTTAACAGATCCAGCCGCGTGGCAACGCCTGGCAGCGCGGAGAGCGTAAAGGTGTCGCCAGTCTCTTCAAGCACGACTGGTTGGGCCTGCTCGGTATCGGCAACGATTTCGATAGTCGCATCATTTTCAAAATCGCGGGCCGCCCCACCCCGGAGGAAGACCGAAGTATCGATGGTCGAGGTGGTGATGGCGAACGCGCTCAGGCTATTGATGGCATTGAGCAGATCTTGCACCGAAGCGTTGTCCAACTCACCCAGGAGAATATTGAGCGTGGTGCCGGCAAAGTTGGCCGCTACCGGTGCCCCATCCAAATCGGCGAATGAGATCGAGACATTTTGGATGACCGCATCGGTCAGCGAGGTGATAAAGAAAGTATGGTCGCCGATGGCGAGGGTGCCTTCCTGGCGGCCCAGATTTGCGAAGAATACAGCAAGGCCGTCGAGTTCCAGCGCGTTGATGGCGTTGATGACATCCGCGTGCGTCGCCACACCGGGCAGTGCATAAACATTATAGTTTCCACCGTCTTCCTCAATCACAACCGGGGTCGCCTCCGAGAGGGGCTGATCCTGACCGTCGACATCGGATTTGATGATGGTAAATTGGATACCCTCGGCGTTAATCGTAGTGGCAACGGAGCGGACTGGGGCATCCACTTCGATATCCTGGGCTGCTTCGAACCGGATGGCTTGTTTCCGGTCAAACCCATCCTGCACTGCAAATCCGGCACCCGTGATCAGGATGTCACCGCCGCTCAGGAAATAAACCGACTCGGTGGAGACGAGGGCTTGGCTGGCGGTAGTCAGCGCAAGCTGGGCCTCACCGTAAACCCGGATGAGTGGCGACTCCAAGGAGGCCAGATTAGCAAAACTGCCAGTGACGTCGATCGACACTCCATCGATCGCCTCGATCCGTGCGGTCTCGCTGTCGAAAGTCAAATCACTATTAGTGGTGGTCAGGAGCACGCTTCCGGTTTGGCTATCGATCCGTCCCAGCAGGCTGATACCACCCGCCGCAGTCAGCGAAATACGACCTTCATTGGCTGAGCCATTCAGCACGGCCAAATCGCCCACAGCCGAAGCGAGGTCACCGCTCAAAGTGAAGGGTATGGAGGCTTCGCTGGCCAGCGCGTCGGCGATCACCCCGAGTTCGGTGGTCGCGCTATCCACCCGAAGTTGCAAGATGCGTTTACCCCCCATTTCGAACCAACTGACGGCAGCCGTGCCAGACGGCAGGGAAGCATCGATAGCGAAGGCAAGCTGGATGCCATTGGCCACAGTTCCGCCATCATCGGCGGTTAAGGTAGCGACTGCCCCGGATGGCAATACCACGGTGCTGGTGGCTGAAATTGCATTCACTCCACCGCCCAAGACTGCCGCCTCCACGTGGTAAACTCCGGAACCATCGTTGCCGCTGCGCAAATTAGCGGTCATGGGAATCGAGGAATCATTAATTGCGGCCAAAACGGTATTGGCCGTGGTCGCACCGCTTTGCAGGTTAATGATTAAATGCCGCGGGCCGCTGAGATAGGTGGCAATGGCACTACCATCGTCGATGCTACCGTCATCGATGAGGAAGACACGGGTATTGACCAGTGCAGTTGAGTCCGAGTTGGCAATGATTTCAAAATCATTGTTATCGCCAGCGGCAATGAAGTCGGCCCGGGCCAGGTCACCCGTTCCGCCCGAGGTCACCGGATATTGGGCCAAGGCGAAGGTGCCCGAACCATTTGATGTGGCCGAAAAAGGTATGCTGGCCGCATTCACCGCATCGACAACTTGAGCGGCCGAGGTGAACAGAGGATTCACCGTCAGCGTGAGGCGTTTGAGGACGCTATCGTAGGCAACGGCCACCGAACCCGGTGCAGCACTACTATTCGCCAGCAGCCGAATCTCGATGTTATTAAAATCGTCGCCCAGATCATTGGCCGTCAAGGTAACGTCATTATCGGAACCGACCATGCGCAGGACAGCCGAGGCCTGCACCGCAACGGCCCCTCCGGTGGTAAGGAACCGCTGCGCTTGAATGGCGCCGTTCCCGGTGTTAGTGCTCGCCAACTCCGGCACAAGTTCGGCCGCGAAAGTCCCTTCCGCATTCAAGGCGGCAATAGCTTGATTCGCAGTCGTGACTCCACTCTGGATACGCAGTGTCATCACATTGGTGACCGGATTGAACGAAGCCGCCGCCCCGCCATCAGGCACCGTTCCGTCATCGAGGAAAAGGAAGCTGATCCCGTTGAAGAGCGGACCCGAGCTGCTCGCCGTAACCTGGAAGTCATTGTTCCCGCCTACGGGCCGGAGAACAGCTGATGCACTCAGATTCGATTCCATCAGAACGGGCTCGTCCCCCAGAACAACACCCGCCGAGCTGGAATCAAAAGTCCCTCCAAGCTGTGCGCTGAACGGAATATTCACCTGCTCGTTAATGCGGTCAATCACGGTGCCGACCGTGGTGAAGCCAAAGTTGACGTAAACATCGAGGAACTCGCTGCCATCCCATTCGATGGTGGCCGCATCAGTCCCCGGGTTGAGCCGTCCGCCGTCGGCAACTTCAAGCGGGCCCTCGTTCAGCAAGCGTATGGTAACATTGTTGATGCTGGCACCCGGCTCTTCGGAAGTCACCCGAATGGTAAAGAAGGCGTCCGGGATCAATAGTTGGGAACTGGCGGCAATCGCCTCGGCACCGCCGCTTAAGGCACTGGCAACTTCGGTGCGCATGCCGTCCTCACTGCCACCGTCGGCCGTGAATCCCGAAGAAGCGGCGGAAGGCAGACTAAAGACAGTGGAACCGTCCAATCGTCCACCCGCCAAAATTGCCGTTGCGGGGAACTCAGGATGACTATTAATCAGGTCAATAATCTCGCCCATGGTGGTCACACCATTTTGGATATAGATGACCAGCGATTGGTCTTCCTCGCCATAGACAACCGTGAGCGGATCAAAGTCCGGATCATCGCGCACGATGAAGACGCCAATACCATTACCGCTGGATCCAACCTCGTCGGCAATCAACGAGAAAGCCAGATCGGTGCCGGGCAGGGCATCGAAAGTCGCAGCAATCGTAGCAACAATGACCTCACCATCATTGTTTATTTGGATAGCGCCACCCTGCGCGGTCACAACACCACCAATAAAGCCGGTAAAGGCCGCATTTTCAACCGCACCGGGCACCAGCGAAAGCATCCCGAAGCCGAGGTTGGTGATTTCAAGGTCGCCAGCGTTATCCAGGTAAACCCCCGATGCACCCGTGCGAACGGCGAGGCGTTGCACTTCAGTTTGCAGAACTTGGGTGGTCGCAGCAATGCCTTGGGCACTGCGTAAGATCAGATCCGAAGCCTGCACGAAATTGTTGGCACCCGCCAGAATGGCATCGCCACTCAACAACGCTGCCTTGCCACTACCCGTGGCAGCTCCGGCAATGACAATATTGCCACCCGCATCGACCATCAAATTTCCACCCGCGCGGGCGAGCGTGGAATCCGCAGCCAGTGCGAAATCGGCGGCAGATTGAATCAGGAGCGAACCACTACCAGTGGCAAAAATTTCGCCAGCATCGAGCAAGATGGCATCACCCGAGCGCAAAGTGACAGGTCCACCGCCCAAAGTGAAACGACCGTTCCAAGTCTGCGTCGCGGTCGATTGAACCAAGACCGGCAATGCCACAATGGTTTCCAGGGAAGCATCGGTCACACTCTCCGTAGTCAAGCTGCCCTCAACCAGGAGGAAGACGCCGCTACCGGATCCCTCGACCAGCAAGCGCTCACCTGTTTGGGTGCGCAGCGGCAGCGGAAGGAGGTCGCCGGTGCCGACAGGTGTCGTTTCGACAACCACCTCGCCGATCGTCAGGTTGAATTGGTTGTTCAGTGCCAAACCACCATCAGTGATATTACCTGCCAAGCGATCGACATGCGTCAACAATGGCTGGGTGGGCGTGCCGACGGAACCGACACCGTTGAGCAACAGTGCGGCGGCTTCGATGGCGGCAATGCTTGGGCTGGCGTAACCCATCAGCGCCGCTTCGACCTCGAGCCCGACTACGGCAGGAGTGACAACACGCTTGAGAATCATATCCCCGCCCGCCGCCAATGCAATGTCGGCACCAGCGGTGATGGAACTGTCACTCGACTGAACAAAATCATCTGCCGCCCGCAACACCACATCTGCGGTTGCATCAACGGTATTGGTTACGGTCAAAGTGCCCCCGGAAACGATCGAGACGGGCACGGAGGTTCCCGTGGTGGCAATGCCATTGAGGGTCAATCCACTGGCGGAGGAGATAAAGATCCCGCCATCCACCGTGGCAGCGCTGAGCGTGCCCAGTTCAACCCTCAGCGTATCGCGAGCACCGGACTGAATGCCGATTCCGCTAAGCGCGGTCAGCGTCAATTGTCCACTGGTGGTGAAATGGATCACACCCGTATCACCGGGAGCAGAATCAACAATCGCGCTCGTTTGGCTCTCCACGGAAACCGCGCCATCAACCGAGGCAACCCGGGCAATGGCCGCGAGGTTCCCGGCGACGATATCGATAGTGCCATTTTCATTTTCCACCTCGGACGATTCGTCCATCATAAAGTTACCAGCGGCAACCAGACTGATATTTCCGGTTTCACCGGTGCGGATGCTTCGAACGGCAGCCAGCGACAAATCACCCGCAGCCTCCACCTCAATATTACCGGAGCCGCTGACGATGAAGTGGCTTTGCGGTGCCAACGCCAAAGCGTCGGCCACCATCAGGGTGTCAAATAAGTCGGCGGAAGCGCTGGTGGTATCAATCGTCAGTGACTTATCGTTGATCAAGCGATAGTCGGCACCACTTCCACCCGTAACGCTGAGGACATTCACTGAAATGCGTAACGGTTCACCGGAACCGACCACACCATCAACCGAACCACCCGCAATGATCGCGAGTGAATCAGCGTCAATCACGGTGCGTGCATCCACACCGTCAGCGGCAGCGGTCACAGCACCTGAAGTTGCGATGAGTCCGATCTGACCATTGGGAGCAGATACGCTGCCGAGGGTGATGTTGTTGGCAGCGCTTAAAACAATGGCAGTGGCGGCAGAGCTAATGACTGAGTCGGACGCCGCATTGATGGAACCAGCACTTGAGCGCATGGCGATGGTGCCCGTTCCATTGGTGCCAACGGTGACTTCTGCCCCGATGGTAATGGCATTAACCACGTCGGCCGAAATAGATCCACCATTGGTCAAAACGGCATCCTCAATCGTCAACGCATTGGCAAGCAGGGCGATATCACCCGCGCCAGTCGTCACCAGTGCCGAGGCATCGGCGGGAGCACCATTGCTTTGCAGGGTTAAGCTACCAGCGGCTGACAGCAGAATGCTACCGCCACCCTGATTGGCAATTCCCGCCAAGGCAGCCATACCAAGCGAGCCCGCCATGACATTACCGGACTCATCCAATAAATCATAAGCAAAGTCCGAGGCCACACCTGTGATGAGGGCATTGCTATCGCGCAGGGCGATGTCGCCACTTACGGCAACCTCAGCTGCGAGCAAACGGGCATCAATCTCCAGCGTGCGCTCTAGTCCGCTGTCAGGCAGCTGGCCAATGCCATGCTGAGCTGAGAGTTGTAACTCATTCGCGTGGATATTCACCACGCTGCTATCAAGGTGATCGCGCAGCCAACCACCAGCCACGATAGCAACGTTACCCCAAGCGGACTGCGCGCCCGGAGAAGCCGCATCGTCCCGACCATCAACCACACCCATCAAAATATCACCCATTGACCCCAGCGCGATATTACCTGCGCTGGATGCAATCACAGCATCCACGGCCATAGCGATCCCCACCTGCGCAATGAAAGCGATATCGCCTCCGCTGGAGCGGATGGAGCCCTCGCTGGTAACTTCAGCAGCCCCTGTAGCGGAGACGCGGACCGCACCGGCTGCGCTGGAGATCTCACCGGCAACCACCATGTCACCGATCGCCTCCAAATAAACCCCACCATCGGCATGGTTCTCAAAACCCAGCACCGTCACGTCGGCACCCAGCACATCCAGGGACAGCAAGTCGCCCGCTTCACTGGAATGGTTAACCGCCTGCACCGTCAAGGCATCGCGTAGCCCATCGTGGGTGATACGGACATGGCCACTGGCAAGATTTTCGGCATCCAATTCGTTGGCGCGAATGAGCAATGGATCGGCCAACTCACCGATACCAGTTTCGGCGGTCATGGTTAATAAGTTAGCCACAATACGGTGATCCACATCTGCCAGGCCGGGGACGCGGATGATGTCATCCTCGGCTTGCAAGGTCACATCGCCCTCATTACCAGCGAGAATCTGACCCACCCGAATTGCACCGAGCGCTGAAATCTCAATCGTGTTGTCCGCACTATCGGTCACCGACTCGGCAAGATCCACGCGGGTAAGCCCACCGGTATCAAACGAAATCGCCCCATCCTGGGTCACCGCCGAATGCACCTGCAAACCATCCAACTCAAGTATGGTGATATCGCCCGCTACCGTCGAATGCGCCCACATGTTTTGGGCACGGGTGTAGAGGGAAATGTCACCTGCGGCGGTCAAGTGCATATCGCGCGCCTCTTGGAACCCGGGCGAAGCCGACTGATCGCTTATTTGCCCCTGGGTGGCCGTCATGGTGATGGCGGAGGCAGGCGTGCCGGTGATGGGGTTGGCGGTGTTGTTGACGCGGACAAAGGCGCCATTACTGAAGAGAATATCGCCCTGATGGGCGGTCATTTCAATAAAGCTTTCCTGCCAGACATTTGCCACTTGCTCATTCACCACCGAGGTGAGCGCAGCATTGGTGAATGACATATTACCCGTGGCGGCATCCAAGCTTAGACTCGTGCGGGCGGCCAGCGAACCATTGACCAGCATGGAGCCTGCGTAAACCGTGACCGCATCCAGGAAAGTGGCACCGCCGATGCGGGCAAGGTTGGTGGAACCGGAAGCGTGGCCAAAGACGATGGCATCCCAACCGTTTTGCAAGGCGGCAATATCGGTGGTAGAGAAAGTAAAATTGGAACCGGCACCGAGCGGCGCACCAATATTCATTTCACCAGCAGGCGAGATGGGGCGAAAATAAGCAGTCGAAATCGACTGGCCGGAATCATTGAGCGCTCCGACAACAGAGGTGTTGCCACCGCGGAAGTCGATATTGTTGGTGATCAGGGTCAAATCGCCGCTCAACAAGGTAACGCCACCTTCAAAGCGAATTTGATTATTCGCGCGCAAGTTGATTGCGGCAGCGATCACCTCTTGCTCGAAGCGGGTGTTGTCGAGTCCCGTTGCCTGCGACAGCGAGCCCGAGACAAATACGTCATTCGACATTAATACGCGCCCGGCGCGGACAATCGTCAGGTCGCCGTTGCCGACATCAACCTCGCCCTTGATCCAAAGTTGCCGCGTTCCGGAAGTCCCGGTGATTTCAAATATCGCATGCCCCTCGGGGATGATAACCGGTTCGGGTGCGGGCTCATCTGGATCCTCGGGTTCCTCGGGCTCATCAGGAATCAACAGTGGCAACTCGAAATCGCCATTGATAGTGATGTTATTTGCCGTGCGAACGCTAAAGAGGCCATTGCTTGCATCCACTCCCTGGATGCGAACGAAGTTGGAGGCGGAGGTTCCCAGGGTGACATCACCGCGACCGTCCAACACCTCAAAGATTTCCACCTGAATGTTGCCTTCGATAATTACCTCAGCGGCACTCTCGATCACGATACGTTGGATCGCTTTGGAAGTGCCGATATTGCCCCCGATCA
>PXBU01000453.1 GCA_003566795.1 Puniceicoccaceae bacterium
CTCGCGAAATACGAATTCACGTTCTGAAAATTCACCCAATAAGTTTTTGCACGGAATGTCTCGTAGCGACTGGCTTTATGCCAGGATAGAGCCCTTGCGCCTAGCGAGCCTCGTCGAATCGAGACTTCGACAAGCTCAGCTCAGGCGGGATAAACCCTCTCGCTACGAAAAATGAAAAAGAATCGAGGGATAAACCCTCTCGCTACGAAAATGAAAACGTCTTAACTGAGGCTCCACACGCAAAACATCTAATCATCTTTTCAAGGTCGCCTTTTTACGGGGCGGCCTTTTCTTTGCCCCCATACGACGCTCATGCACTGGTTTCTCGCATCTCTTCTCCTGGTTGGCTCGCTGGCTCACAGCTTGCCGGCGGCGCAGTCCCCGATCCGCTATGCGCAGAATTTCGAGATCGAGGACTTCACCACCCACCAACTGGTGACGGTGCGCAACACCTTTCGCAACTCAGAGCAGGTGTATCGCTATGCGCTCGTGCCGCCGGACCAGCATCCGCCTGAGTTAGCCGACAACATACAGGTCGTCCACACGCCAGTGGCACGCGTGGTCGCGATGGAGACGGTCGATATCGGCTATCTCGATGCACTGGGCCAGTTGGACGTCCTGGTGGGGGTTGCGACGGCAGATTATATCAGCAATCCGCAGGTGCGACAGGCGCTGAACGACGGACAAATCCAGGCAATCCAGAGCGGCCAAGCGCTGGACGTGGAGCGGCTGCTGCAGCTACAGCCGGATCTCATCCTCACCAGCACCATTGGCGACCCCGCCTTCGACCTGCCGGCTCGATTGGCCCGGACCGGGCTACCGGCGCTGGTCTCCGCCAGCTACATGGAACAACACCCACTAGCGCGCGCCGAATGGATCAAGTTCGTCGCTGCATTTATTGGCCAAGGTGAACGGGCCGACGAAGTCTTCGAGCAGGTTGAGGCCCGCTATCTGGAGTTGATCCAGCTGACCGAGGGCGTCGAGACCCGGCCCACCGTCCTGTGCGGTGCGCCCTACTCCGGCGTCTGGCACGTTCCCGGCGGCCAGAGCTATACCGCGCAACACATCAAGGATGCCGGCGGCGACTACCTTTGGCGGGAGAACCCTCAGCAAGGCGGGGTCCCACTCGACATCGAGCGCGTCTTTCTGCGGGCGGCGCGAGCTGATTTCTGGATCAATCCGAGTGGCTATCGCAGCATGCAGGCGCTGCTCTCGGCGGACGGGCGCTTCGCCAGGTTTCAGCCTGCCCGCGCGGGAACCGTCTATAACTCTACCCGCCAGGTCTCGCCCGGCGGCGGCAACGCCATCTGGGAAAGCGGCATCGTGCACCCCGAGGATGTCCTGGCCGACCTGATACATATTTTTCATCCCGAGCTGCTGCCGCAGCACCAGCTCATCTACTACGAGCAATTGCAGTGATGCGCGGAATGGAATCCAACAGTCGTCGCATCACTTTGTTTTTCTCGTTTACGGGGATCGCAATTGTCCTGCTGGCGGGCCTGAGCGCCTGCATTGGCAGCGTGAATCTGCCACTCGATGTCGTGGTGAAAACGCTGCTCGGTTCGTCGGATGTCGACCCGGTGATGCGGCAAATCATGGTGGATTTTCGCCTGCCCCGCATCGTCACCGCCTTGCTGGCGGGCGCCGCGCTGGGCACCGCCGGTCTGCTGATGCAAACGGTCTTCCGCAATCCGCTGGCCGATCCTTTTGTGCTGGGGGTCAATTCCGGAGCGAGTCTGGGCGTGGCCATCGTCCTGCTCGCGCTGGCACCGGCAGGTATCAGCCTCACCGCAGGCCTGGGCGCCTCGGGCCAGCTGTTGATCATCCTCGCTTCCAGCGCGGGGGCGGGTGCCACGCTCTTTGTCGTGCTGATACTCTCGCGGCGGGTCGACATCATGTCGGTCCTCATTATCGGGCTGATGATCAGCTACACCATCGGCGCCATTGTCAGCATTCTGATGTTTTTCAGCATGGCCGAGCGCCTGCAGAGCTTCATCAACTGGTCCTTCGGCGACTATGGCAATGTCAGCTGGATGCACATGCGCCTCTTCGCGCCCGCGGTGCTGTGTGGCCTGCTGCTCAGCAGTCTGTTTATCAAACCCCTCGACGCCCTGCTGCTGGGCGAGCCCTATGCCCGCAGTGTCGGCACCCGGGTCAAGCGCACCCGCTTCCTGGTGCTGATGGCGGCCTCACTCCTGGCCGGAGCGGTCACCGGATTTTGCGGACCGATCGGCTTTCTCGGGATCGCGGCACCCCACCTCAGCCGTTACCTGTGCCGCAGTAGTAGCCACCGCATCCTGATTCCCGCTTCGATTGGCATCGGTGCGCTGCTCTCGCTCGCCTCTGACTTCGTCGCCCGTGGCCCCGGGCTGGATGTGGTGCTCCCGCTCAATGCGATCACTGCGCTGGTGGGCGCCCCCATCATCATTGCGGCACTGGTCAAACAACGAAACATGCAACGGCTCTTCGGATAATGGATGCCACGCTCACACCAGCCCTAACGGCCCTGTCGACGCAGGGGCTCGCCATCGGCTACGATCACGGAGACTCGGCCCGCTGCATCGCCAGCGGCCTCGATCTGACGCTGCCCGCCGGGGAATTTGTCTGCCTGCTGGGCCCGAACGGCACCGGTAAATCCACGCTGATTCGGAGCCTGAGCGGCATGCAGGCACCGCTGGCCGGAGATATCCTCCTGGCGGGCCAGGACTTTCGCAGCATCCCGCCCCGCCAGCGGGCGCGACTGGTGAGCGTCGTGCTGACGGATGCCTTGCCGATGGGCATGATGGATGCCTATGCCATGGTCGCGCTCGGCCGCCACCCCTACTCGGGCTGGTTCGGCAGCATGGGCCCGGCGGATCACGCGCGGATTGAATGGTCACTGGAAGCAGTCGGAGCCCGCGACTTGGCACGGCGTCAGGTGAGCGAACTCAGCGACGGCGAACGGCAAAAAGTCTCGATCGCCCGCGCCCTCGCCCAGGCGACTAAGGTGATGCTGCTGGACGAGCCGACCGCCTTTCTGGATCTGCCGCGCCGCGTGGAATTGATGCGCATCCTGCGCGATTTGGCCCACAGCGAGGGCCTGGCTCTGTTGCTTTCCACCCACGATCTGGATCTGGCGCTACGCTTTGCCGACCGCCTGTGGGTGCTCAACGCAGACGGCCAGCTGATCCAGGGCTACCCCGAGGCCATCGCCATGAGCGGTGAGTTCGCCCAAGTATTTGAAACAGAGAACCTCGATTGGGACCCTTCCAGCGGCAGCTTCCGCGCCCATCCCATCCCTTGCCTGCATGCCAAAGTCGTCGGCGAAGGCATCCCCGCACTCTGGACCAAGCGTGCGCTGGAACGCCTCGGCTTTGGACTGACCGAAGACGCAAACGCCGCGGCAGTCAGCATCGAAATCGAAAACGAAAATCAATGGCGGGTGACCCGCGGGGAGCAGCAGCACGAATTCGCCAGCATCACCGAGATGATCGAATGGTTGCTCGCAAGCAAGTGGAAGCGGTGAGAGTCGCAACAAGTCCACCCGTAGTAGCGTGCCCGCTTGCCGGGCGCCCGAGCGTGTAGGGTGTGCCGATTCGCCGATGCCCCTTCGAGCGGTCCGCAAAGCCGTACCCCGCAAAACCACAAGTTATGAGCTGTCTCGTGTTTACGCACCCGCAACGGCGCCCGACAAGCGGGCACGCCACAAATTTATGACGCGCGCAGGACCACAGATCCACTCAGATCAACACCGATAGTCTCCTGGTTGTTATACTTCCGGCCATCAGTTAAAGCGTCTTGGGTAAGTTTGCGGCTTTGAGGCGCGATATGATTTGCTGTTTCTTCGGGTTTTGCCTCTATTGCCGTTCGCATCTTGCCTACCTGCACTCACGTGAAGTATCTTTATTACAGTCTCTTATTAACTTTGGCCGCTGGCTGCGCCACCTCGCCGGAGCGGAGCGCGGCACCCGAAGTCAACTGGCCGGACAGTTGGTCCGCGAACGCGAAGACAGACCACATCGAGGCTGGCTGGCTGGCCGATCTAAATGCACCGGAACTCGAAGCCTTGATTTATGAAGCGATGGCCCACAATGCGGACCTCCAGCGCGTGACCGCGACCTTGGGGCAAAGCGCCGCTGAGGCCCGTATGGCAGGCGCCGATCTGATGCCCTCAGCCAACCTGGGGCTGGATGGTGCCCGGCAACGGATCAGCACATTCGGTCCGAGTGCCACGGGCGGAGTTGTGTTTGAGAATTATAACCTCGGCCCCAACCTCAGTTGGGAGCTCGACCTGTGGGGCCGCCTGCGCGACCAGACTTCCGCCGCGCTCGCCCGGCTCGAAGTCACTCAGGCGGAGCTTCAGGCGGCACAGCTCTCACTGGCAGCACGGGTGGCCAAAGCTTGGTTCAATCTGATCGAGGCGGAGCAACAGGTCGCCGAAGCGGCCCGCACCACCGCAGCCTACCGGGAAAATCTCAAAGCGCTGGAGTCACGCTTCAAACGAGGCCTCGCAGAGGGTCTCGACCTGCGCCGGACCCGCACGCTGGCGGCTAATTCCGAGGCGGATCTGGCCAACCGGGAGCAGGCGCTCGATGCAGCCAAGCGAGACCTAGAGGTCCTCCTCGGTCGTTACCCGGAGGCCGGAGTGCTTGGGCGCACGCTCCTGCCCGAGCTCCCAGGCCCCATCCCCGCTGGCCTTCCGGCTGAACTGATCCAGCGCCGACCCGACCTGATCGCCGCCGAACGCCGCCTGGCCGCCGCCGACCGGGAATTCGTCGCCAGTCAAAAAGAACTGCTCCCACAAATAAGCCTGACTGCCTCCGGCGGCACCTCCTCGCAGGAATTCAGAAATCTACTCGACAGTGATTTCTCGGTCTGGTCACTGGCTGCCAACCTCAGCCAACCGATCTTTCAGGGGGGCCGGATTCGGGCCAATATCGACCGCTCCGCCTCACGCCAGGAACAGGCACGCGCCGCCTACCGCAATGCCGCCTTGCAGGCCTACCTCGAAGTCGAGACGACCCTGGCCGCCGAAGCCTATTTAAAAAATGAATACGCGCACCTCCAAGTCGCCGCCGAGGAGGCCAACGCGGCCGAGACGCAGGCCTGGCAACGATACCGCAGCGGAACCACCGAATTTCTCAATGTGCTCGACAGCCAACGCAGTGCCGCAGCCGCACGCTCCCGCCTGATCAATCTGGAAAACGCGCTGCTCCAAAATCGCATCGACCTCTACCTCGCGCTCGGCGGGCCCTTTGCCACAGAATCATGAAACGCATCGCTCCCATTTTTATTCTGCTTGCCGCGGTTGGTATCGCAGTCGTCCTTTACCTGCTACGGCCTGAGCCACAGGAGGCGGCTCCCGAGAGGCCTCTGACGCAAGTCGAAGTCATCACGGTGGAGGCGGAAAGCCTGCAAATCGAAGTCACCAGCCAGGGCACCGTGCTCCCCAGAACCGAAACCGAGCTGGCAGTCGAGGTCAATGGGCGCATCATCGAAATATCGCCCAACTTCCGCGCGGGTGGCCGCTTCCAAGCAGCTGATGTGCTTTTCCAAATTGACCCTGCCGACTATGAGGCGACCGTGGCTGCCAGAGCGGCGGAACTGGCTACCGCCAATCTGAATCTCGCTCAGGAGGAAGCACTGGCGGAGCAGGCCGCCGAAGACTGGGCCGCCCTGGGCCAGGGCGAGCCGAGCCCACTCACACTGCGCCAGCCCCAACTCGCGCAGGCCCGGGCCAATATTGCCAGTGCGGAGGCAGCACTCACCCAAGCCGAGCGCGACCTAGCCCGGACCCAAGTGCGTGCGCCCTACGACGGACTGGTGCTTTCGAAATCAGTCGATCTGGGGCAATACGTCATGGCCAACCCCGCCAACGCCGTCGCCCGCATTTTTGCCACCGACGCTGCCGAGGTGCGGCTGCCACTCACCCTGCGTGAAGCCGACTTCCTGGTCGACCCGGCGGAGCGCCCCAGCCGCGTCAAGCTCCACACCGGTGGCCCGGGCAGCCCGCGCGAGTGGGAGGCGCAACTGGTGCGCTTTGAGGCCACCGTGGATCCAGCCAGCCGACTCATCAACGCCGTCGCGGAAATCGACGCCCCGTTCCAGCAGGGCCTGCGGCGCGGGATGTTTGTCGAGGCCGTCATCGAGGGGCGAACCTATGACGAAGTCTACGTCCTGCCCCGCTACGCGCTACGCGATAACCGCAGCGTCTATCTCGTGACCCCCGAGGACACACTCGTCACCCGCCAGGTGGAAGTCCTCCGAACCGACACCCGGCGCGCCATCCTCTCCGGCGGCCTCGAACCCGGCGTCCAAGTCGCCACCAGCCCCATCGCCTTCTTCGTGGAAAACATGCCAGTCCAAATCATTCACTCTGACTAGGATTTCTCCAACATTAGCGGAAATTTAATTTTCGCAGAACTACATCCGGCGTTTGACGAAGTTGATTAGCTGCCGGGCGATAGGGATGCGCTTGTAGACGATATCGGTCGGGTCCCAGTAGTCCTGATGGAAGATGACCTGGCCCTCGGAGTTGAAGCGTATGTGGGTCATGCCGATGGTTTCTTCCCAGTGGCCGTCGGGGGTTTTCTTGAAGTCGAGCCGCATGATCCAGTCGATGTAGAACTCATCGCCGGAGCGGATCACCCGTCGGAACTGGAAATCGGCTGCGGTGAGGACGGCGAGCCCCTCGACAAAATAATCGCGGATCTGTTCGGCGCGGTCGAACTGCTTGAAGGCATCGCGAAAGTAGAGTTCTTCGGCATAGACCTTGGTGACGTTCGCCCGCAGGTAGTCCTCGGTGTAGTTGCCAAAGAGCTGCTCGAAGCGTTGCAGCATAGCTTGCTCCGCCGCACTTCCCTCGGCCGGGACATCGTGCCGCTCGGGATCGGTCCAGTCGAGTGCCGCTTTATACTTGGCGTCTGGGATTGTTTGTGGATTTGCCATTTCGAAGTTTTTGGAAGAGCAGCCGGTAACCAGGCTCAAGGTGGAAATGAGGATTGCGAATAAGGAGAAGTGAAGCCATCTCATAGAATAAAGAAGCGTTGGAACTCCAAAAAGCTTACAGACATATCATGTAAGGTCACTCCAGAAACACCGTTTTCATCAACTATGGGTATTGCGATCAAACTCGCCGAACGAGCACTGCTGCCAGACCAGGCCATTCGCTGCGGCATCCGGCAGCTGCTGGCGGCTCGACTGCGCGCCACGAAAAAGGCACACAAAAGCGACGCCGATTGGGTCGCGGAACTGTCGCAGCGGCCGCTGGCGGAACAGACCGACGCCGCCAACGAGCAACACTATGAGATCCCAGCGGCCTACTTCACCACAGTGCTGGGCCCACACCTCAAGTACAGCTGCGGCTACTGGCCGGAGGGGGTGGAGACACTGGATACCTCGGAGGCGGCCATGTTGCAGCTCAGCTGCGAGCGGGCACAGCTTGAGGAGGGGCAGAGCGTGTTGGAGCTGGGTTGCGGCTGGGGCTCGCTGAGTCTGTGGATGGCCGAGCACTATCCCAACAGTCAGATCACCTCCGTCAGTAACTCGCATTCGCAGCGGGAGTATATCGAGGGGCAGGCCAAGGTGCGCGGCCTCGATAACCTGAAGGTCATCACTTGTGACATCAACGAGTTCCAGCCCGAGGAACAGTATGCACGCGTCGTCTCGGTGGAAATGTTCGAGCACGTGCGCAACCATCGTAAATTATTTGGCCGGATCGCAGAATGGCTGGAGCCCGGCGGCAAGTGCTTTGTCCACATTTTCAGCCACCATGCAGCGACCTATCTGTTCGAGGCGCGCACTGACCGAGACTGGATGTCGCGCTACTTTTTCAGCGGCGGGATCATGCCTTCAGCGAACTTATTGGTGGCAGCATCGGAGGGAATCCTGACCTGCGAAGAGCAATGGACTGTCAACGGCAAGCACTACAGCCAGACGCTGGAGGCCTGGCTGGAGCAGCAGGATGCGCAGCGTGACGCGGTGATGCAGACCTTCCGCGAGTGCTATGGCAAGGACGCCGCGCTATGGTTGCAGCGCTGGCGTATTTTTTACATGGCCTGCTCGGAATTGTTCGCCTATAACAACGGCACAGAATGGCCCGTCATGCACTACCGCTTCACCAAGACATAAGATGACTACTCCGACCCAGCGAAAAAAGATCGCAGTCGTGGGCTGCGGCGTGGCTGGCCTCACCGCGGCCTGGCTGCTAAGCCGTCGGCACGAAGTGCACCTGTTTGAAAAAAACAGCTACCTGGGCGGACACACCCGCACCTTGAAGATCGAGGCAGGCCTGGATGCCGGCTTGGCCGTCGACACCGGATTCATCGTGATGAACCACCGGAACTATCCCTTGTTCACCGAGGTGCTGCGGCAGCTCCAGGTTGAGCTCGCCGATAGCTCGATGACATTCAGCTTTCACGACAGCAATTCGGGCTACGGTTATTCCGGGAATTCGCTGGGTACACTTTTTCCGCAGCTGCGCTACTATTGCATGCCCAAGCACCTCGGTTTGATTCGCGACCTCGCGCGATTTGCCCGCATCGGCTACCGCGATTTGCAGTCCGGCTATCTCGCCGACAAAACCTTGGCCGAGTATTTTGCAACGCGACGCTTCGGCCAAAACTTTCTGGAGAGTTACTTCTACCCGATGGGAGCGGCAATCTGGTCATCGCCCGTCGAGCAGATGCAGCAGTTCCCCGCCCAGCCTTACCTGCATTTCCTGGAGAACCACGGCCTGCTGCGCCTGACCAACCGCCCACAATGGAAATTCGTGGAAGGTGGCAGCCGCAGCTACGTCGATGCGATGCTGCGACGCTCCAAGCTCAAGCCCCACCTGAATGCGGCTCCCGCGGGCATCCGTCGTTTACCCGATGGGGCCATCGTCCGGCTAGGTGGGGGTGAGGAAGTGAAATTTGACCATGTGGTAATCGGTGCGCACGCTGACGAAGCCCTGAAACTACTGGACGACCCCGATGAGCAGGAACGCGCCAACCTGGGTGCCTGGACGTATCAACCCAATGAAGTCGTGCTGCACACCAGCAAAAAGCTGCTGCCGCCCGATCCGCGACAATGGTCCTCCTGGAACTTCATCCGCGAATCCGGCGACGGCGGCCAGCGGCCGGTGCGGGTCAGCTACTACATGAACCGCTTACAGAACCTCCAGACCGCAGAGGATTATATCGTAACCCTGAACGCCGGGGACGCCATCCCCGAGGAGGCGATCATCAACCGCACCACCCTCACCCATCCGCTCTACACCACCGAGGCACTCGCCAGCCAGCAACGCCTGCAACGGATGAACGGTGCGCGCCATACCTGGTTCTGCGGCAGCTATTTCGGCTACGGATTTCACGAGGATGCCGTCCGCTCGGCGGTCGAGGTGGCCAAGGGCTTCGGTATCAAACTATGAGGGTGTTTAGAGATTGAAGAACTTTTTAGCGATTCGGGAATCTCTTTAAAGGATGCCGCTGGGAGGAAAATTAATTTGGTAATTCTTTTCGTAGGGGTGTTCGCTTGCGGCACCCGCAAATCTTGCGTTGCCTCCGGTCTTTCCACAACGCCCCGCACGCTCGTGGGCTTCCCACCATTCGACAAAGCTCATGGTCAAAGACAGGAAAGCCCCTACATCAAACTCCGCTTTCTTCGCCGCTTTTTTGCGGAAGTCCAATTTATGTATAAACGCCAGGATAAATCTCCCCGACTACTTTAAAAATCCTCCACAACGAATTACGAAGAACCAACTTTGTTATGACCCGCCACTCGAAAATCTACCGGGGCGCTGTGACGCACGAGCGGATCCGTCCGCAGCATCACGCCTTCACTTACCCGATGACTTTTTTCGGCTTCGACCTCGCTGAGTTGCCGACCCTCGAGGAATCAGCCTCGCTCTTCGGCTACAATCAAGCCCGACCGCTGCAAGTCCGCGACCGCGACTATTTGCGGGGAGCGAGGCAAGCCATCAGCCAGCAGCTGAAGGAGTTTCTACCCGCCGAGGAGCCCGGACAGCGCACCGTGCTGATCAGCTCGCCCAAATACTTCGGCTACGCCTTCAACCCGGTCAATTTCTATCTGCGCCTGGCAGGCGAGGAACTGCTCGCCGTGGTGGTCGAGGTGAACAATACCTTCGGGGATCGTCACATCTACCCGCTGCCCGAGCTGCAAGCAGTGGGCCGCTCGAAGTGGACGGCCCGTTGCGCCAAGGACTTCCATGTGTCGCCCTTTAACGACCGCAGTGGCGAATATCACTTCAGCTTCCGCATTGAAGCCGGGGAAATCTTCCTCGGCGTCGATCTCTGGCGGGAGGGCGCCTGCGTGATGAAAACATGGATGCAGGGTAAGAGCCTGCCGCTCAGCAACCGCCGGATTGCCCGCTACGCCCTGCTCCACCCGCTGGATACCGCACTCAACAGTATGCCGCGCATCCTGTGGCAGGCCGCCCTACTCTACTACCGCAAGAAGATGCAGGTCTACCAGCGCCCCAGCCCGGATTCGCCTGATACGGTGATTGATCGGGATCGACCGGAGGGCCGACGGGACGTCATTTGAAAAGCGGAGGACGGAGAAGGCGGAGGTTTTCCGTCTTTCAGCATGCTTAATCCTCCCCAACTCTCCCTCTTGC
Organism: Puniceicoccaceae bacterium; assembly: GCA_003566795.1. Lineage (GTDB taxonomy): Bacteria > Verrucomicrobiota > Verrucomicrobiia > Opitutales > Coraliomargaritaceae > Coraliomargarita_B. The sequence continues at coordinate 10,598 of PXBU01000453.1, forward strand.
GACGCAGGAGGTGGGGCGGTTCTTTTTCACCACCCACCCCGTTTTGGTCCAGAGTGGCACTTTATCATATATGATACATCCAATTTTCTTAAAATATCTGCTTTTATACTTGCAAAAATCAGTTTTTATCAGAGAATAATTGCATGAAATTCAGCGTAGAGATGGATGATTCGACCCTCGAGAAGATCATGCTGGCGACCGGCATATCGAAGAAGGGCCCCGCTGTCGCCAAGGCCGCGTCCGAGTATTTGCGCCGTGCCATGGCCAAAGAGTTTGCCAGTATGGTGATGGAGGGTGAGTTCGAGGATTATCCCCTGACCAACGACGAGATCGAGCAGTCCGACCGCTAGCATACCATCAGGTAAATTTTAAAAAGTTTATGGTTCTCGTAGATACCAGCGCGTGGATTGAGTTCTTCCGGCGGGACGGCGATCCGGCGGTGAAGCTGGCCATGAAGTCTCTGATCGAAGAACTCGAAGCCACACTATGCGGCCCGGTGGAAATGGAGTTTCTCGGAGGGGCTCGTCCCCACGAGCGGCCCCGTATTCAAAAACGTTTTGAGATACTACCCTACCTGCCGAACGATCAAAAGATCTGGCGTGAAGCGGCCACCCACTACGCCACCCTGCGCGGCCAAGGTGTGACCGTGCCCTGGAATGATGCCATCATCGCCACCCTGGCGCTTCACCAGAACTGCCGCACCTACGCCGTCGACCACCACTTCGAAGCCATGGAAAAACACCTCGGATTGCGCCGCTACACCCCCGGCTACAACGGCACCTTTCGGCCGGAGGGTTGAATTAAACCTCTTTCCACCCCTTTGCGCAGAAATCAACTTGAACAGACTCCCGGATTGTCACTTGCTCGACAGCTTTTCCCGCCAATTGCACCTGATTTCCCATAATGCCACGCAAAAAGACGCCCAAGAAAGACAACCTCGAACTGGAATTCGACGAACCAAGCCCGGACGCGGCGACTGGCGGGAGCGATGACGTGGATGTCTTTGCGCTCGCGACCGACTCCGGTCACATCGACGACATGTTCAGCGAGTGGTTCCTCGATTATGCCAGCTATGTCATTTTGGAACGCGCGGTGCCCCACGCCAACGACGGGTTGAAGCCGGTGCAGCGGCGTATTCTCCACTCCATGCGCGAGCTGGAGGATGGTCGCTACAACAAAGTGGCCAACGTCATAGGCAACACCATGAAATTCCACCCCCACGGCGACGCCTCCATTTGTGATGCCATGGTGCAGCTCGGACAGAAAGACCTGCTGATCGATATGCAGGGCAACTGGGGCAACAGCCACACCGGCGACTCCGCCGCCGCGCCCCGCTACATTGAGGCGCGCCTCTCCAAATTTGCGCTGGACGTCGTCTTCAACCCCAAGACCACCAACTGGCTGCTCTCCTACGATGGGCGCAACCAGGAGCCGGAGACCCTGCCGGTCAAGTTCCCGCTGCTGCTGGCCCAGGGCGTGGAGGGGATCGCCGTCGGCCTCTCCTGCAAGATCCTGCCGCATAATTTCCTTGAACTGATCGACGGCTGCATTGCCTTTCTGCGCAAGGAAACGCCCGAGATCGTGCCGGACTTCCCTACCGGCGGCATCGCCGACGTCTCGGAATACAATAACGGAAAACGCGGCGGTCGGGTAAAAGTCCGCGCCCGCATCGAGGCCCGCAAGAAGAACCTGCTCGCCATCACCGAGCTGCCCTTCGGCAAGACCACCACCTCGCTGATCGACTCCATCCTCGCCGCCAACGAGAAGGGCAAAATCAAAATTGCCCGAGTCGAGGACAATACGGCCGAGCACGTCGAAATCCTGATTTACCTCCCCGCAGGCTCGGATGCCGAGACGGTCGAGCAGGCCCTCTACGCTTTCACCGACTGCGAGTTCTCTATCTCGACCAATATTTGCGTCATCGAGAACCATAAGCCCCACTTCTTCTCCGCGCAGGACCTGCTCTACCTCGCGACGGAAAAGACTCGTAACTTGCTCCAGCGCGAGCTTGAAATCCAGCTCGGCGAGCTGGAGGAAAAGTGGCACTTCAGCTCGCTGGAGAAGATCTTTATCGAGGAGCGCATCTACCGCCGCATCGAAGAGGAAGAGACCTGGGAGGGTGTGATCCAGACCGTCGACGTCGGGCTCGAACCCCACAAGTCAAAGTTCAAGCGCGCGATCACCCGCGACGACATCCTCCGGCTGCTGGAAATCCGGATCAAGCGCATCTCCAAATTCGACAGCTTCAAGGCCGATGAGCAGATCCAGGCACTCGAGGACGCCATCACCGAGACCCAAAAGAATCTCAAGTATCTCACCAAATACGCCATCAAATGGTTCACCGACCTGAAGAAAAAATACGGCAAGGGTCGGGAGCGAAAGACGGAGCTGGCCTCTTTTGAAAAAGTGGTCGCACACGAAGTGGTGGTGGCTAATGAGACCCTCTACGTCGACCGCAAGGAAGGCTTTGCCGGCACCGGAATGAAGAAGGATGAGGCCGTCGGCAAATGCTCCGGGCTGAGCGATATCATTGCCATCAACCAGGAGGGTAAGCTCATTGTCAGCAAGGTCAGCGAAAAGGCCTTCTTCGGGAAAAACATCCTGCATATTGATATCTTCAACCGCAGCGAGCCCAACGCACTCACTTACTGCATGGTTTACCGCGACGGCAAAACCGGCCCCACCCTCGCCAAGCATTTCACCATCGGCGGAGTGACCCGCGATAAGGAATATGACCTGACCAAGGGCAAGCCCGGCTCACGCGTCTACTACATCGCGTGCTACCCCAGCGAGGGCGGCGAGACCGACGCGGTGAAGGTCAACCTCAAGCCCGCCCCCCGCCTGCGCAAACAAGAGGAGGAAGTGCACTTTAAAGAGCTCGCCGTGCGGGGCCGCAGTGCCGGCGGTAATATCATCACCAAGCACGCTGTCCGCAACGTCGTGCGGCTGCCCAAGGCAGCGCGGTGAGCGGTGGGCGGTGAGCGGTGGGCAGTGGGGCCTGCGCTCGCGCATGGCACCATCGCCGTGCAGGCGATGGTAGCGCCGTGCCGGCGATGGTAGCGGCGGGCCGGTGGGGATAGAGCTGGTTGGTGTTTTCGCTCCCGCAAGGGGCGCCCGGCAAGCGGGCACGCCACCGGAGCACGCCACCGGAGCACGCCACCGGAGCGAACCAACGGAGCGAACCACCGGAGCAAACCACGGGAGCAAACCAACGGCACACACCAAAAGCGCACAGCAACGCGTGCACCCAGTAATCACGGGTGCAGATAGGCCTACTTCCCGGCTGCCTTATACCGACCACGAATCCGCAGCAGGCCGGCGATCATACCCCAGGCATCGCGCAGGGGATGCACTTTCCCGCCCGGCATTTCGCGCCAGGGGATGCGCCGCTCCTTGAGTTTATAGCCCGCCAGCTGCAGAGCCAGCAAGAGTTCCACATCAAAGACAAAGCCGCGCTCCTGCAGCTTGTCCGCTACCTGGCGATAGCCTTCACCCGGAATCACCTTGGCCCCGCATTGAGTATCCTCATAACGGATACCGGTGATGGCATGCACCAGCGTCGCAAATGCGTAGAAGGACAGCATTCTACCCAAGGGGCGCTGCAAGGGCGTCTCCTCCGAATTATGCCGCACACCCACACAGCCGCCCTGCGGACCCTCGCTCACGGCAGTTTCCATCAAGCGGACCATTGACGGAGCATCGACGGCACCATCCGCATCGACAAAGGCCAACCAGGTGCCCTCGGGGCAGGCATCCCAAGCGGCATAGATCGCGCCGCCCTTGTGCGAGCGCTCCTCAAACAGCATCGCTTCGACGTGCGGATAGACCTCCCGAAAAGACGCCACCAACTGCGTCACCTTCGCCTTCTCCTGCGCCGTAGAACCATCATCGGCGACGACCCACCGCACCGGCAGGCCGGACTGGAGCAGGGCCTCGGCCAACTTGGGACCAAAGCCCGCCAGGCGGGTCGAGTCGTTCCACACTGGGGTGACGAGGACGATGGTTTGTTCGGAATCAGCCACGATTGACAACAAGCCGGATTTAAAAAAAATATCAAGGCAAAGCATAATTGCAGGATTCAAATATCTTCGCTGCACTCTCTTACCATGTATCAGCGCACCTTTTTCATCATCGCTTGGATCGCGGTCATCTGGCTCGCCGTATGGCTCCGCGTCGACGAGCTCGAGGCGCGTCCGATCCACGCGGATGAGGCCACCGGTGCCCATATTTTTTCGCAGCGGATCGAGAATGCCAATTACCGCTTTGACCCCACCCATTTCCACGGGCCACTGCTATCACTGAGCACCTTGCCGCTGGCCAAGCTCTACGGTGAATCCAGCTGGCAGGAGCTGAGCCTGCCCATGCTGCGCACGGGGCCAGTGCTGGCGGGCCTGCTAATGGTCCTCAGCCCCCTGCTGTGGCTGCGGATGATCGGGCCGCGGGCCGCGCTGGGAGCCGCCGCCCTACTCGCCTGCTCGCCGCTACTGGTCTACTACAATCGGATGTATATTCACGAAAGTTGGCTGGTGCTGTTTGGCATGTTGGCCGTGGCGGCGATCTTTTACGTGGTCAAGCAACCGACCCGCAACCGGGCGATCCTGGCCGGACTGGCGACCGGCCTGATGTTTGCCACCAAGGAAACCTTCGCCATCTCGATGATCGCGTGGACGGTGGCAGGTGCGGCCTGCTGGCTGATGATGCTGGCCGGAAAAGCCGGGACGGATCACAGGCCGCCGACTTTCATCGACTACCTGAAACCGGCCGGCTGGTTCGCGGGGACGGTGCTGGCAGTCGGCACGGTTTTTTATACCAACGTCTTCCGTGACCCGGTGGGCATCGTCGATGCGATCCGCACCTACTTTGTCTATGAGACCACGCCGGGCCATGATAAGCCCTTCTTTTACTATTTCGAGACGCTGATCTGGCCCAAGCATACCCTCGGGATGTGGTGGACGGAGGGCGGCATTGTGCTGCTGGGGCTGGTGGCCTGCGTATTGGCGGTGATGCAGAAGACCCGGCGGCTGGCGATCAGCTTCATTGCGATCGGTTTCCTCACCCACCTTTTGATTTACAGCTTGATCAGCTACAAGAACCCCTGGCTGATGATGCTCCCCTGGGCGCTGGCCTGCTTGCTGGCCGGTTGTGCTTTCACCCCCAGGGCCACCAGTGAGAGCAAGGCGAAGCTGGTGGTTTTGACCACCTGCTTGGGCCTGATTCTGCTGTTCCAGACCCGGCAAGCCACCCATGCCAGTGGACGCCTCGCCAACCACGACAACAATCCCTACGCCTACGTGCCGACCAGCCGCAACATCGCCCAGCTACCCGCCTGGCTGAGGGAGCTGGAACCCTATCAAGGCGATCAGACCATCGAACCGATTGCCGTGATCGGTCGGGAGTATTGGCCGCTGCCCTGGTATCTGCGGGATTTCGAGCAGGTGGGCTACTGGGTAGAGCCGCCGGAGGATGTGGTGTCCCGGGGAGTGGTCATTTCGATGCCAGCCGAGCGCGAGGCAGTGGAGGAGCTACTGGCGGACACTCATATACAACTCCCCCGAACGCTGCGCAGCAACGTGCCGATCACGCTTTTCCTGAGGAATGAAATCTGGAACGCCTGGACTGAACCAACCGACGAATGAGCCAAACCCATACTTTTAAACATCAAGCAATGAAGAGCGAGTTCACGCTCCGCCTGAAACATGCGGATAAAAAACTCGCCCAAGGCGCTGCCAGAGAGGCGCTCGAACTCATCGATAAGATCGAAAGCAAACTCAGCCGCTACATCCCCGGCAGTGACGTCTGGCAGATCAATCACATGGAGGCCGGGCAAACGCTCTATCTGAGTGAGCTCTGCTACGACTGCCTGCTGGAGGGCCTGAAAGCCTACGAACAAACCGGCGGCTTGTTTGACGTCACGCTGGGCCAGCGCATCGAGCACCGCAAAAACAAGCAAACCAGCCCGCCACCGCCGATCACCGGCCAACTGGTCATCGTCCCCAACCAAGCGGCGATCCAGTGCAATGAACCGGGCCGGGAGATCGATCTGGGCGGGATCGGCAAGGGCTTTGCACTCGATCAGGCGAAGCAGGTGATCCAGGAATGGGGCATCGAATCCGGCATCCTCTCCGCCGGCGCCAGCACGCACCTGGCCTTCGGCCCGCAGGAATGGAGACTGGGCTTGAGCGCGAAAAAGGCGACGCACGACATCAAGCTGCAGAACCAGGCCCTGAGCGCCTCCGGGAGCGCGATCCAGGACGCGCACATCGTCTCACCGGTGGACGACGGGCAGACCTATCCTTATCCGCGAGTCTGGGTGTTGCATGAATCGGCCACCTGGGCCGATGTTTGGTCGACCGCAGCCATGCTCATGTCGCCCGAGGAACTTGGAGAGAGCGCGGAGCACTTTGCACAACTCTTCGCCGAGGACCCGGAGACGGGCATGGTGGTGCGCCTCTATCCGGAAGAAGCCCCGGTTTGACGCATACAGGGGCCGCATGCTTGCCCGGTGAGCGATGAGTTCGTGCAATCAGTTTTTCATACCTCAAACTTCCAAACTCGTGTTCGACCAAAGCCTAAGGGCTTCGGCTACATTTAAGAA
>PXBU01000232.1 GCA_003566795.1 Puniceicoccaceae bacterium
ATCATCGAAAATTTCGCCAATTACATTTCCCAGCCGGGAATCATCCAAAGCTGGGACAACAGCCGCAGCCGTGCCTTTGGCCTGGGTATGTTGTTTTTGCTCTCTACGGGTGACGACAAATACCTGCCAGTGGTCCGAGAGTGGGCTCTCAACTATGAAGACACGTCGCATCCTTGGCAGATTGGTTACGCTGGCCTGGCGATGTGTGAATACTACCTGCGCACGGGCGACCAGGAGGTTCTAGCAAAAATCCAGACTTGGGTGGATACGGCCGAGCGCACCCAAGTGAACAGCTCCTGGGTCGGGCGCGGCGGCATCACCAACAACATTCACTACGGCGGCGGCCACCTCAATGCCGCAGCTACGGGCATGCTCACCTTCCTTCTGCTGGCAAAAGAATGTGGCGCGGATGTGCCCGACCACACGCTTTACCCCGCACTCAGGCAATTCTTCCGCTTCTCCGGCCGGGGTGGCAACCCATACGGCGACGGCGTGCCCGAATCCGGCTATGCGTGCAATGGCAAGAATGGCCTGCTCGCCTTTGCCATGGCCGCCGCCGCGGCGCTCGACCCAAATGGCGAAGACTCCATCTATGCCGCCGCACGCGATTACAGCGCGCTGGATTCGTTTTACTCCAACACCTTCATGCTGCATGGCCACACTGGTGGCGGCATCGGCGAGATCTGGCGGAGCGCGGCCATGGGTTTGTTGTTCCAGAAATTCCCTAAACAATACCGCGACTTCATGGACAGCCGCCGCTGGCACTACGAACTTTCGCGCCGCTGGGACGGGTCCTTTGCCATCATGGGCGGAGGTCAGCGCTACGATAACGTGAACTGGGGTTCCGGCTACACCTTGGCCTACACCATGCCGCGCCAAGCACTGCGTCTCAATGGCGCGCCACCGACCGAATTCTCCAAGCCCTACAAGCTCCCCGAGCGCCCATGGGGCAATGCGGCGGATGAGGAGTTTGTCACCATCGAGCCAGTTCCTTTCCCCGACGGCACGGTGCAGGATCTCTCCGGCGAGACCCAGGAAAAGGATGGTGCCCTCCAAAACTTCCGCCGCTTGCACAGCGCAACACCCATCAGCGATGAAGCTCTCTGGAGGATTCTGCATCACCGCAACTACATCTACCGCCACAATGCCGCGATGACGCTGCTGGGCGTGCATTCCAACCACATCAGCAGGCAGGTGGGCAGTGGCGAAGTGCGCACCGAGCTTTTCCACAAGGCACTGGCATCCGACCAAGCACGCATCCGCCGCAGTGTCCTGCACGCTCTCGCGGATGTGCTTCGAAGAGGCACTCCGGAGCAGGCCGAGCAATTCATCACCCGTGACGTCTTCGAGCAGCTGGTCGCCTTTTTGGAACATCCCGATGAATCCTGGTATGTCAAGCAAGGTGCCATGAACGTCATGGTCTATGCACCCGAAGCATGGCTGGTGCCGCACACGGACCTCTTGCTTTCCTTCCTCGATCATGAAGAAGCATGGCTCCAGCGCAGTGCGCTCGATGCTCTGGCCCCAATTGCCGGCCAGCCATCCACCTACGAGAGGATCATCCCCGCTGTGGCCGAACTCATCCGCACCAACCCGCGTCCCTCCGTCGCCGCCGGTATGCACTCAAGAATGCGGGACCGCATAAATGCCGCAGCGCCTGAAGTCCACCAACTCGCCATCAAACATCTTGGCAAAAGCTACGCTGGCTTCGCACTGACCTCCCCGGAGCCGGGCGGGCAAGATATCACCCGACTCATCAGCAACCATCTGCACTTTATCGCGGCATCCATTGCCGACATTCCCGGTGGATACGATCTGCTGTATCAAATCGCCCGCCAGCGGTATCCAAACGAGATTTTACCACACAGGGAAATCTTCCTGGAAGCGGATCCCGCAGACCTCAGCGCTGAGCTGCGGGAACACATCAACCCGGTCATTCGCGACGAGCTGATTCCGGCCTTTGCCGATCGAAACCGCTCGGAACTCGAAAGCCTGGCGAGGCAGACCGACCAACACCTGTTTCCAGGTGATGACGCGATCAACGAACTGGCCATGCTGCATCAACGGGCCGAAAACGACAACTACCAGTGGGAGATGTTCTCAAACTTACGTCAAGCCGAGTGGGCCTACTACAGCTTCGACCCAATCGCTGAGGAGCAGGTCGCCTACGACCGACTCAATGTTCGCTACCGTGAGGTGACGATGCCGGAAAACACAATCGGCTGGCAGCAGCCGGACTTCGACCCCGCCGCAGCAGGCTGGAAAGTCGGCAAGAGCCCGTTCGCAAATCACCTGGGCAAGCTCCCCACCCAGCCATTCTCCAAATGTGGCCCTGAATGCGTCGGTCCTTATTGTTATGGAGCGATCCAACCCAATACGCTGTGGGAAAAAGAAGTGCTGTTACTGCGTGGCACCTTCGACATACCGGCACTGAAACCAGGGCATCGCTACCGGATACGCCTCAATATGGGAGAGCATGTGGGTAACGGCAACGGCTACGGCATCTGGATCAACGGCAAACAACTCACCGAGGTGACCCGCAGTGTCCCCCGTGGTAAAGGTAACACACCCATGGGTGCGTTCATCACCGCACCGTTCCACGATGAGTTTCAGGGCCAGCCGGTGACCATCGCCGTCAAGAGCTTCATTCGCTTTGCGGATATCCGCACAGGCTTGCCCCGCACAAAGGAGCGCCAAGGCCGGATAAGCCTACAAATTGAGGAGCAAAAAATCCCGCCGATACCATGACGGGGCGGAGTGATCACATCACTTTTTGATCATTTCCAAATAAGCCTTGGCGAAGCGTCGGCCGATTTCGACTTGGGCTTCGGCATTGTAATGCAATGCATCACCAACATGCCCCGTGATATCGCGCGCGTCGATGCAGGCGGTGTGCTCCCGTTTCTCCGGCAGCCTCAGCAGGATTTCATTGATCGATTCTGAATATGGGAAACGCTCCGCCCTCGACCCCTCGGCAATGAACGAGCCAATGGTGCAGGCGATGAATGGCAGCTCCGGATCGCCCAGATCCCGGCGGTAGCGGTCGATTAAATCGAGCAGTTGCGCCTCGTATGCCGCAACCTGTTCCGCATTGCGTGCATCAGATTCGCCCTGCAACCACAGAATGGCACGCAGCTCGGACTTCGGCGGGGCCAACTCCTTGGCTTGGGCGACCATCTCCAGCGAGCGCACGTAAAACCGCTCTCCCGGCGCATATCTCCGAATCGGAACCCCACCCTCGGCCGCCGGGATCAATCCAATCCGGGCATCTCCGGATTTTCCGATCACCGAATGGGCGAAACTAGTACCCGGTCCGGTGCCGGAATTGTCGTTGCGGACGACATTATCCGGCGTGCCCAGCGCATGCAGCGGCTCGCGGGCCACAAACCAATTGCGCTCTCCGAGATGGAAAAATTTCACGCGGGGATCCACCACCGGTTCCAGATCGATCAGGCCACGGCCTTTCATGTTCGACTGACCGACGAGTAGAAAAAGTCCGACGGTCTCATCCGCTTTGAGCGTCGAGAAATCCGCCGCCGTCAGTGCAGGCTGCTCCGAGCCTCCCCGCGAACCCTGCCCATGCACATCCCCCGCAAACAGCATCCCTAAACACATTAACAAAGTCACGGTAAACCAATAATTTCTCATGCGCGTAACATGAAGCAATCCGCGTACCCAGCAAGGCATTTTATTTTGCGAAATGGATTGGAGCCCAGGCACATTGCTGATGAGGTCGTATTCGTGACCAGCTGAGTTTATCTGTTTCCAATTGGGAAACAGTAGCAAATTTAAATTGATTTGCTTAACTGCGAACTAATTCCGATTTATCCGATTTATAGTATGCAGCTAAGTTCTAGCAGCCACCACCAACACCATAATGAAACGTATTAAAACCATCGTTCTCGCCCTCCTCGCCCTGCTCGCCCTCCCGGCGATGGCAGCAGCGGCCTCACTCAAGCTGCATGCAGTCTTTAGCGACCACATGGTCATCCAGCGTGACAAGCCGATTAAAATATGGGGCTGGGCCCAGCCGGGCCAGACGGTCTATGTGAAGTTCGGCGAGGAGACGACTCAGACACAAGTTGGCGCGGCCACTCATGTCGAGGTTTATGGCATGTCTGAGGAGTATG
>PXBU01000292.1 GCA_003566795.1 Puniceicoccaceae bacterium
ATTTACCGAAGTCTGGAGTGGACTGAAGAGTGTGTGGAAGTTTCTGGTGTATCACGTACCAGTGCCTCTCTCCCTCGTGTATCTATCGGCCTTCATAATGTTGTTCAGCGTAATTACCCTAGCCCAATACTCTGAGAGACGTGACGATGATTTGCAACGACTACATTCGTATTATAGAGAACGTCTCAATGAGTCTATTGACGATGTAAGAGCACAACTGGTTGAAGGCTTATTCACGGCCGACTCCACCGCTGCCCGTCTTGCCTTGACGGAGCAGGACAGAATTACAATTTACATGAGGGAGGCCAAGGGCTTCGTCCTGCAACATCATGGTGCAGATAGTATGGATGACTCTACCATAAACGAGATGCTGCTACTCAACTATGAGTATGCACGCCGGTTCGGCTTCCATCCAGGCTTGTTTTTAGCCTTCGCGAGTGTCGAATCCAGTTTCAACGCCAACGCGGTTAGCTCAGCTGGTGCAAGAGGTATAGTACAATTCATGCCCTACACTGCCGCCATTACCATGGGAGATGATTATTTCGATGGCATAGAATTCAACCCCATTCGCTCGGTGTCAATGTGGTACAGGTACACGACTTATTTCCTCAACCACTTCAACGGCGACATAGAATGGCTCGCTGCCTCTTACCTATCACCACACGCCGTACGCTGGTATGAAAGAGGGGAGAGTGTGGATGATTTTCTTAGCTGGGTAGCATCGTGGAGTGAGAACCCTCCCACATATGCGTCACGTATTATGGAAAGGTTTGACAGGGTGAGAATGCGTATCTATGAGGCCTACTTACTTGATTAGAGCTATTCGCGACCGAAAGGTACCTGCGCGTTACCTGCACTAAGATTATCCACGCGTGAAACAGATTACAAGCTAAAAAGGAGAAGCGATGACAGCAACTAAGGAAACAGCTGTCCCTACTGATAAGTCAGTTCGGATTCTGTCGGACATCATAACATACATGAAGTACGCTCGGTACATTCCCGAGCTCAAGAGGAGAGAGACATGGGAGGAGTTGGTGACGCGCAACAGGCGTATGCATCAACAAAAGTTTCCCCAACTCAAAGAAGAGATAGCTGAGGTTTACAAACTAGTATACGATAAAAAGGTGTTGCCGTCGATGCGCTCCTTGCAGTTCGCTGGAAAGCCGATTGAGGTCAACGCTGCGAGGGTCTTCAACTGTGCCTATACCCCTATAGATCATCCAGATGCTTTTGCCGAAACCACTTGGCTGTTGCTGGGAGGCACAGGTGTTGGGTATTCGGTGCAGAAACACCATGTGGAGAAACTCCCAACGGTCAAGAAACCATTCCGAAACAAAGGTCGTAAGAAAAGGTATCTGGTAGGAGATTCGATTGAAGGATGGGCTGATGCTGTCAAGGTGTTGGTGGAATCCTACTTCTACGGGAAACAGGAGATTGACTTCGACTTCCGAGACATCCGACCTAAGGGCGCTCTCTTGGTTACCTCCGGAGGCAAAGCTCCAGGCCCAGAGCCGCTAAGGGTTGCTCTAGCGGAGATTCAATCCGTATTCGAGAATGCTCTGAGTGGACGCTCAGAGGTAGCTCTCAAGCCCATAGAGGCTCATGACATCCAGTGTCACATAGCTGATGCTGTATTAGCAGGTGGTATTCGCCGAGCAGCTCTTATCTGTGGCTTCTCACCTGATGATGAAGAGATGCTCACAGCCAAACACGGGTCTTGGTGGGAGAGTAATCCCCAGAGAGGGCGAGCTAATAACTCAGCCATCTTCTATCGTCCTGATACAACGAAGAAACAATTCGATGCCTTCTGGGAGAAGGTGGTGGCCTCAGGGAGTGGAGAGCCGGGTGTGTATTGGACCAACGATGAAACACTCAACAGCTTCACAAACCCTTGTTGTGAGATTGGACTTGAGCCTAATCAGTTTTGCAACCTTACAGAGATAAATGCATCAGACATCACCTCTCAAGAGGACCTCAATGAGAGAGCCAGAGCCGCGGCCTTCATAGGAACACTTCAGGCCTCCTACACCGACTTCCATTATCTCAGAGACGTTTGGAGAGAGACCACCGAACGAGGTGCGTTACTGGGAGTGTCCATGACAGGTATTGCAAGTGGTGCAACCTATGAGCTCAACCTCAAAGAGGCCGCCGAGGTAGTGAAAGAGGAGAACATAAGAGTTGCCCAGCAGCTTGGCATCAACACCTCGATGAGAACCACCTGTGTAAAACCTTCAGGCACCAGCTCAATCGTTCTAGGCTCGAGCTCAGGTATACATGCATGGCACAACGATTACTACATACGCAGAATCAGGGTCGGCAAGAACGAGGCCATCTATGACTACCTTCTCAACAACCATCCCAACCTTGTTGAAGATGAAATGTTTAGGCCCGACACCCAAGCTGTCATCTCTCTCCCACAGAAGGCCCCTGATGGAGCGAACCTGCGCCATGAATCCGCCCTAGACCTTTTAGAAAGGTCACGTAAGTGGAACACCGAATGGGTCAAGACAGGTCATGTGGAAGGGGTGAACACACATAATGTATCTATCACCGTGTCTGTCAAAGAAGAGGAATGGCAAGATGTGGGTGAGTGGATGTGGAAGAACCGCAAGACATACAATGGAATAGCCGTGCTGCCCTTTATGGGAGGTACCTACGCCCAAGCTCCTTTTGAGGACATCGACGAGGAAACCTATCTCAAGATGTCCAAGAAGCTTCACGACATCGACCTCACACAAGTAGTGGAGGAGAAGGATGAAACGGACTTGCAGGGCGAGCTCGCATGTGCTGGTGGCGCATGTGAAGTGGCTTAATGAAAAGGATAAGAATCAGGTCTTCGGGCCTGATTCTTTATAATCAAACAAAACACATCAAACGAGGAGGATGTTTTTGAAAGGTATGACATACATGTTGATTACGGGGTTGTTTGTAGCCTCCCTTGTAATCTCGAACGTTGTAGCGGGTAAGATTTTGGACTTGGCGGGTTTTATAGTGCCAGGTGCCTTTCTCTTATACGCAATCACATTTCTGATGACCGACCTTATGAACGAAATCTATGGTCGAAAGGAAGCCACCAAATTGGTGCAAGTAGGTTTCATCGCTTCAATCTTTGCCGCGGTGTTCATCTATCTAACTCAGTTGCTCCCTGCAGCTGCCTTCGCAACAGAGGTCCAAGGTGCATACGAAATACTATTAGGTACTAACCTGAGATTCGTGGTAGCATCGATGCTCGCCTATTACATAAGTCAGATGTGGGATGTGTGGGTCTTCTCACTGCTACGCAAGAAGACAAACGGCAAAGCCAAGTGGCTGAGGAACAATGTTAGTACTCTGACCAGTCAGGTTATAGACACTGCCATCTTCATCGTCATCGCATTCATCGGACAGGTTCCCGACATCATGTGGATGATAGTATCGCAGTATGTACTGAAGATGCTTGTAGCACTAGCTGACACACCTATCTTCTATCTGCTGACACGTAAGATAAAACCACGAGCGGTGGCTGAGTAGAGAAAATCTCTAATTTAGATAAATGATAAGAGCCTCTTCGGAGGCTCTTTTTTGCCCCCACCTTTCCTCTTATACGTATATTATAAACAGAAGGAGAGATGTAATGGACCAGAGCGTTATAAACTTCATCAATAAGAAAGCAAATGTGATTGGTGCGCAGGATGAACTCCTGAGACGAGCTGCCGATTTACTGGAGGAACTTCAGTATGAGGTATATGAACTGGCTTATCAACGAGACATCGAGAAGTGGTTGCAGGATAACGAGGAATTCAACAAGTCCTTGGATTGAGGCCAAGGACCTCTAAAACAGATAAAATCAAACATACAGAGGAGAAAAGTATGAGTGGTAAGACATTGAAGGTATTCATAAGATTCACACAGCCTACGGGTAAGATGACAGTGGAATTCCAGCCGGGTGAGGTGCACCCCAACATCGGGCATAGCCAGCTCAAAGAGCTCGCCCTCGCTAAGGCAGACCCGAGTGGCACCCGTAAAGTGGTTGAGTGTCGAGTGGTTTAGTAGATTCAAAAATACCTTACAAAAGAGGTGGCTCGTGCACCTCTTTTTTATTACCCCTGTATATTATAAGGGTAAGAGGGAATTGAGATGGA
>PXBU01000172.1 GCA_003566795.1 Puniceicoccaceae bacterium
CCCCTCGAACAGGGCCTCGATCGATACCAGTTCAAGTCCCAGATCCCGAGCCCTCTCCTCGGACAGGACCGGGTCGTATCCCAGCAGCCGCACCTGGAATCCTTCCAGCCGTTTGGCGACCAGGCGGCCAATGGCACCGCAGCCGACAATGCCCACCGTCTTCCCTGTGATCTCCCTGCCCATGAACCGCTTCTTCTCCCAGCGTCCTGCCCGGGTGGAGGCATCAGCCTCCACCACGTGGCGCGCATCGGCCAGCATCAGCGCGATCACTTCCTCGGCCACGGCATTGGCATTGGCACCCGGGGTGTTCATGACGTCGATCTTCCGCTTGCGGGCGTAACGGGTGTCAATAGTGTTGTACCCTGCGCCAGCGCGGATGATGACGCGCAACGCGGGCATGGCATCCATGATCTCGGGCGTCACCTTCTCGCTGCGCACGATCAGCGCATAGGCCTCCGCATGCTCCATCGCCAATTCCTCCAGCGGACGACTGTCGTCCTGGACAACGCTGTAATCCCCTTCAGCCTCGAGAATCTCACGGGCCACCGGATCCAGTTTGGTCGGGATGAGCACTTTTTTCATAAAATTTCCTTCTCCTGTATAATCCCTGTCTGCGCGTCATTACCTAGGGCTGGGGTAACTCAGTCTGCTTCTTACCCATACACAACATGTTTATTTGTAGGGACGGCATCCAAGATATTCAAGGCAATTCTGAGCCTCTCGGTGGACGATTATGACCGCGTCCACTCGTTATCCGTTTTCGTCGCCCACTATCGTCAGCCGATCTGCGCATCGTCCATAGGCTTGACCCATAAGAGGTTGGAGGTCGTCATGAACTGTGAATGGTGACAGTCGACAGAGGAGCGACAGCCCACGTAGCGACGGGACTCCCTGCCGGTGAGTCTGCGAGGTGGCAAGGGGGACCGTCCGCAGAGCGTTGATGAATGATGGTTGAGGCTCTTGCATGCCCCCCTCAACGCGACGCCTGACGGGTTGGGTCGCGAGGGGTTTTGTAAAATGAATAGCTCCGCCGTCCGCCGTGGGCATTCATGACGCTCCATCCCATCACCCCATCGTATTTTGAGCGACGTGCCTGCCGCCTGTTTGCCGCAACGCGCAGGCAAAGCAAACAGGCTTACCGCGGACAATGCCGACGAAGTAAAGACCGCACTGCTCTCCCTGGCCAACGACGAGGAGATGGGGTAACACGGGTTGTGTCCCCTACCCCAGGAAATGAAGGCCGCACACAGTACTTGGACCGTTACGCCCGCGGAGATGTGATAGACACGCGCAAATTCATTATACGGCCCTGTTCGCGCCTGACCCATACCCGAACCCCTCTTGAAGGTGAGAGGCGCTCCAAGGCCTCTGTATCCATACAGGAGGACACGTTGTTCGTGATGTCCTGCCCGGTACCCTGTATCACCAGGCAGCGGGCGGGTGAATCAATCCCGGCGTCCCCACCGCAGTGCCAGGGACATTTCATCTGCGAAGGCCGTGAATAAGTACTGATTGATCGACACGCGAAATAAGTGGACAGCCTGTGTCAGTTTTGCTACACAGGGGTCATGAAACGATACAACATTGCCGATGAACCCAATGTTCTCAAACGTGTGAGCGTGCGGCTGATCGAGGAATACGAGCGGCCACGCTTTGACAATCTTCTCGAGCAGAAGCACTACCTGTGCAGTGCCAAGATGGTTGGGCGCAGTTTGCGTTACGTGGCTGAACTCGACGGCGAATGGGTCGCGCTGGCCTGTTTCAGTGCGGCGGCGCTGCACCTGAAGGCTCGGGAGAAATGGATTAGGTGGAGCCCGCGACAGCGCGCCCGGCGGCTTGGATTTGTGGTCAACAACAGCCGCTACCTCGTGCTGCCGGAACGCGAGCGGTTACCGAATCTGGCATCGCGCGCGTTGGGGCTGTTTCTGCGGCGCTTGTCGCGTGACTGGCAGGCGCGCTGGGGTCATCCGGTGTTCGCGGTCGAGAGTTTCGTTGACGAGACCCGGTACCGCGGCGTGTGTTACCTCGCCTGCGGCTTTGAGGCGGTCGGGCCTACGGCCGGATTCAAGCGGGCAAGCCGTGATTTCTATCACGAACACGGGGAGCCGAAGCAGCTGTTCCTCAAGGAACTGCAACCCGGAGCCCGCGCCTTGTTGCGTCGCGGACGGTGGCCGGAAGAACTGATCGAGCATGAGAAACGCATCGCCGGACCGTGTCCCTGGCGTGCGCCTGATCTGAAATCGTTGTTCGATCGGTTTCGCGAACTGCGTGACGAGCGCAAAGGCCATGGCCTGCTTCACCGCCAACCCTTTGTCCTCTCGTGCGCCGCAGTCGCCGTGATGATGGGGGCTGGCGGCTATCAAGCCCTCGAGGATGTCTGCAGCAAGTTCACGCAACGGCAGTTGCGAGCGCTCGGGTGTCGGCGCAACCGCGACGGCAAATACGTGCCGCCGAGTGACACGACCTTCTTTCGCGTGCTGAGCAAGATCGAGACGCGGAAGTTTGACCAGATCGTCGGAGAGTGGATGCTGGAGCAGGATCTCTCCGTGATCGCGCGCCTCGCCGTTGACGGCAAGACGTTATGCGGCAGCGCGCGAACCGACGGGAAAGCTTTGCAATTGCTCTCGGCCGTGACGCATCGGTTACGGCTGACCTTGGCGCAGTTGCCGATCGAAGACAAGAGCAACGAGATACCCGCCTTCCCAAAACTGGTACGCGATCTGCCGAACGCTGAGGCCGTCCTGGTCACGGCTGATGCCATGCACTGCCAGCAGGAAAGCGCAAGGGTGATAACCCAGGAAAGGGGGTGGGATTACCTCTTCGGACTCAAGGGCAATCAAAGTGGCGTACTCGATCGCGCCGAACGCCTGCTCAATAAGCAGGCTTTCCCCCCCTGATGAGGGACTGGTCTGGGAGAAAGAGCACTGGCGCCTGGATCGGCGCCGCCTGAAGCGCATCGCGGTGACGCCGGAGGAGATCGGCCTATGCGGTTGCTGGCAGGTCATTGCCGTACGCCGCGAGCGCATCTCGCTCAAGCCGGGCGACGAAGCGGCCAGCGATGTGATCGCGTACTATGCCACCAGCATCGCGGAAAAGGAAATGACCGACGACGAACTGCTTGCTGTCATCCGCGGCCACTGGTCGGCGATCGAGAACGGCGTGCATTACCGCCGCGATGTCAGCCTCGGGGAAGATGCCTGCCGCGTGGCTAACCCGAAGGCATCTCACGCCTTGGCCACATTCAGGAATCTTGCCATCGGCATATTTGAAATCCAGAGCGCAGGTGGGCGCGTCGATGTCAGCGGCTTGAAATCCTGGTACCGCCGAATGACGGCTTCCAAGGCAATCAAACTGCTTCGCTCGTAAATACAGCCATGAAATCGACCTTAGCTTCGCAGATTGAGCATCAAATCCATAGGCGGCACAACCGTCTTCTGGCGCGATCTCGACCCTTGCACGGCCCGGCTCGACCCCATGGCACAACGGCGGAAGGCTGCGGCGCCGGCGTATTTGACGTCCCGGCACGCCAAAACCTGCCGACCGATTAACAAGTTGCCCTCACGGCAACTTCGCCCCCGTACGCGTCACTGCAGATGAAATGACCCTGGGCAGTTTCTGCGAAGTGATAGATTGTCATTGACAATGCGGGAAAAAGCCATTACCGGAAGTAAGGGAAGCGGCACTGGGTCTTTTGTTGACAGACAGAGGAATGCGGGATGATGAACACACGGGTTAGGGTTATGGGAATGGGAATGGGAATGGGCATGGGAAGGAGATGGCGGTCCGCGATGCTGCCCCTGGTCCTGGTCTTGACAGGCGCGGCAGGGCGTGCGGCGTCCGTCGGGAATCACGCGGTCAAGGTCTATGAGGGGTTTGATACCGGGATCGCCACCGGGGACAGCGTTGTCGGCGCATGGGGGTGGTCGGGCTCCGGCTGGGCTGAGGGGAGTGTGTGGCGCATCACCGATCCCAACGGGACAGGGCGCGATGCGGTCATGGTACCGGGGTTTGATTTTGGCGATCTGGCGACGTCAGGCGGCGCGGTGCGGTTTGCGGGAGCGAACCCCAACAATGATCCGCCGACGGAGACCCAGCTTTTCCGACCCCTCGGCGAGATCGG
>PXBU01000344.1 GCA_003566795.1 Puniceicoccaceae bacterium
GCGGGTTTTCTAGCACGTAGACGAAAAACATGACAAAAATAAGGCCTCCCGCGGAATCGGGAGGCCTTAAATGGCTGCTCAGGCTGGGATCGAACCAGCGACCAAGTGATTAACAGTCACCTGCTCTACCGCTGAGCTACTGAGCATTGAGAAAGAATTGTGAAGTCAGAGCCGCAGTGATTAATCCCGACTAGGTCGGGACTCTACCGCTGAGCTACTGAGCATTGAGAAGAAGGTATAAAGAGAATCGTGGTTGGGGCTGTCAACATCTAGTCTGAATTTTTTTAACACAGACACGGAAAGGGTATCGCGGGGACGCTCGCCCTTCCGATCATATGGCTCGTGCCATTGAGGTCCCACGATGGATTTTCCTGGTATTTTAGTGGGTGTCTTTTTTTTGCCTCGGGGGGCCTTATCTTTTGACCAGTCCTATCTTGGCTACCGCGGATTTTGCTGTGGCCGCAATGGTGGACCAATCGCCCGCCGCAATCAGGTGGCGCGGTGCAATCCAGGAGCCGCCCACCGCAGGCACGCAGTCCAATTGCAGGTAGTCGATGAAGTTGTTTTCGTTGAGGCCGCCGAGTGGGATATATTCCAATCCCAGATGAGCGTAGGGGGCATTGATGGTTTTTAGATAGGCCAGGCCACCGCTGGCTTCCGCCGGGAAAAACTTGAGCAAGCGGCAACCCAAGGCCACGGCCGTTTCGATTTCGGAGGGCGTGGTGATCCCGGGCGCAAATGGCAGGTCCGCGCTCCGTGCTGCCTGGACAATGGTCGGGTTGAGGCCAGGTGCCACGGCAAAGGCCGCGCCTCCATCAACGGCCTGCTGCACTTGCTCGGCGAATAAAACGGTGCCCAAGCCCGCAGTCATTTCAGGGCATTCGCTGCGAATGCGCTGCAGTGCCTCCAAGGCGGCCGGCGTGCGCAAGGTCAGCTCAATGGTATTAATGCCGGAGTCCAGCAAGGTATTGGCCAGTGGCACGGCCTGTTCGGGATCGTCGATGACCACGACGGCAATGATGCGTGTCTGGCGCAGTTGTTGCAATAGCGATGCGGGAAAAGCGGAGGCGTGATGGCTCATCGTAGCGACACTAGCAGCCCGCCGGACTTAGCCAATCAGAAATTTGCCCAAGAATAATTTAATGATTCAGCGTGCCCCCCACTTAATTCATAAATGGAAACACGTTGGCACGGCGTTGTGCCAGGGAGGGCGAGCGTCCCCGCGAGCCGCGCGGCGGGTGCTGTGGTTGCGAGAGTCTTCAACTTGCCGCGTCGCCGAGTGGTCACGCCCCGGCAGGTTCTTCGCGATTTTTTGTGGTTCAATCCAAGGGATTACTCTTCAACGAAGAGGCAACGAGTTTGAAAGCTTTCGCAAGGCCTGACCTTCATCAGCGGATATAAATGGAAGCAGTAAAAGTGGTCACTTCATTACCTGTGTGGTTCAATCTTACTCGTAATCGTGATCTTATGCCAGAGATTTTAGTGGGTGCCCTATAAATCTTCCTATAAATCTCTCCTACAAATCTCTTTCGTCGATTCGCGGCTCGCGGGGACGCCCGCCCTCCCAATCATATGGCTCCCGATCATGGCTCGCACAATTGAGGTCGCCCAGGAATTTTAGTGGTGCCCTCTAAATCCTTCTCGATTGCTTGACTTCCTTTTTTCCAGGATCTATCTCAACCTTCTATGCATCGTATCATTGTATCATTCGTGTGCCTGCTGCTGGTAACTGGCAATGCCCAGGCAAAAGCTGAATCGACGGTCGATTCGTCGGCCGACCCTAGCGTGTCGGAGAACTCCTTGCTGTGGCTCGACTACACGCTTTTGCCTGAATCGCAGCGCACGGCCTGGGCGGCTGAGCTGAAAGGCTACTGGTCGCCGCAGTCGGAGTCGGCTATTTTAGACAATGCAGTGGCCGAGTTGCAGCGGGGTACCGCTTCACTGCTGGGGCAGGAGTTGCCACGTGCTGCGTCGGGCCAAGCTGACGGGGCATTGGTGCTGGGCACCTTGGACGAGGTCGGCGCACACCTTCCGGACGATGTGCTTCCCGCAGTGAAAAATCTGCCGTCGGATGGATTCGCGATTATCTCCAACCCGGCTGAAGCGGGTGGCCTGGTGATTACGTCGCACACGGAGGCGGGTGTTTTATACGGGGTGTTTCATCTGCTGCGGCACATGCAGACGAGCGAGCCGAGTGCCCATTTGCGGCTGCTGGAAGCACCGAAAATCGAAATGCGGATGCTCAATCACTGGGATAATATGAATGGCAGGATTGAGCGTGGCTACGCCGGATCGAGCTTGTGGAAATGGGATGAATTGCCAGACGTGGTGGATCCCCGCTATGAGGAGTATGCGCGCTTCTGTGCGTCCATTGGCATCAACGCCACCGTGCTCAATAACGTGAATTCCAATCCCGATTTCCTGAGAGCCGAGAACCTTGAAAAAGTCGCTGTCCTGGCTGGGATCTTTCGCAAATGGGGTATTACAACCTATCTCTCGGCGAACTTTTCCTCAGTGCTGGAGGAGCGGCCGCCGACGCGGGACCGGAGTGCGCGTGGTGGCATCGGCCACCTCGATACGGCGGACCCACTGGACCCGCGGGTGCAGGAATGGTGGCGCGAGAAAGCGGCAGAGACCTACGAACTGATCCCGGATTTTGGCGGCTGGCTGGTCAAGGCAGACTCCGAGGGGATGCCTGGGCCGCGTCAATATGACCGCAGCCACGCGGATGGTGCGAATATGTTGGCGGATGCGCTGGCGCCACACGGAGGTATACTGTTGTGGCGCACCTTCGTGTATGGCAGAGCGGAGGATCGGGCGAAGGACGTGTTCAATGAGTTCGTCGAGTTTGACGGTCAATTCAACGAGAACGTCGTGCTGCAGGCAAAAAACGGTCCGATCGACTTCCAACCACGCGAACCCTTTGCCCCCATCTTTGGTGCGATGCCGCAGACGGATCTGGCCATGGAGTTCCAGATCACCAAGGAATATCTCGGCGAATCGGCCACGCTGGCTTACCTGGCTCCGATGTGGGCGGAGATCTTTAACGCGGACACCTGGGCCAAGGGCCAAGGCTCCACGGTAGGGCGCGTGATCGACGGCTCCCTGAGTTCGGCAGGTCGCACCTGTATCGCAGGCGTCGCCAATACCGGGGATGATGCCAACTGGTGTGGCAATATTTTCAATCAGGCCAACTGGTATGCCTTTGGCCGCATGGCTTGGAACCACGAGCTGGCGCCGGAGGCGATTGCCCGCGAGTGGGTGGTGCAGACCTTCAAGACGGACTGTGATGTGACGGCGAGTATCGTTGACATGATGATGGGCTCGCATGATGCCACCACGAACTACACCATGCCGATGGGGCAGGCACTGTTGTGTGATTGGGGCCACTTCAACCCGAGGCCCTCAATGCGGCAAAACTACCATGGTGGCACTGCCAGCGGGCTCGGGATGGATCGCAGTCGCACCGGGTCCGGGTTTGTGGATCAATACTTCTCGCCGCTGAATGACCTTTATAACCAGATCGACACCACGCCGCTGGACTTACTGCTGTGGTTTCACCACGTGCCATGGGATTACCAGCTCAGCTCCGGGCGTAGCCTGTGGGAGGAGTTGCAGTATCGCTATAACAGTGGGGTCGCCTACGTCGATCAGATGGTCGAAACCTGGCAGCAAAAAGAGGGCGTGATCGACCCGGCTAAGTATCAGTCCGTGCTGGAGCAGCTGCGGGCGGAACAGGAGTATGCCCGGCTGTGGCGCGAAACATGCCTCGACTATTTCAAAAGTCTGGTCGAGGATACGGATTCTTAAATGAAGCAATTTTTCGGCAAAAAATCGCGCAGAGTATTGGCGCTGATACTGATGGTGAGCCTCGGCTTACACGTGATTGCGATTGTCATCTTCGGCACGATTAGATTTGTTACCGAGGCCATGCGGGAGGAAACCGTTTTTGAAGCGGCAAACCTCGACGCGCCGCCGCAGCAGGAGATGGAGCACCAGGTCATGATTGAGCCACAGGACCAGACGAATCCTCCGCCGCGCCCGGAGGCGATCGTGGTGAATAATCCTTCTGAGCTGAATATCCCCTCATTGGATATCGACCTCAATATCGACAC
>PXBU01000329.1 GCA_003566795.1 Puniceicoccaceae bacterium
ATCGGGACCGAGATCGCAATCGGGACCGAAATCGAAATCGAAATCCCCGTAGGGGTGGTGCTCGCGCCACCCGCGAATCTTGCGTTGCCCCCGGTCTCTCCGTAACGCCCCGAACGTTCGCGGGCTTCCCACAGGAAAGCCCCTACGTGCTCACAGCTCACCGTCCACCGTCCACCGTCAGCTCATGTTCATCGGGTCCACATCGAGCAGATCGATCACATCTTTATCCATTTTGAAGGCGTTCCGGAGCTGACGGATCGGGCCGATCACCTTGGAGGCACTGGGAGTAAAATACCACAGCTGAAAGCGGTATTCGTCCCGAATTTTTTCGATGGGGGCCGGGGCCGGGCCGCGGATCTCGATCCGCTCCCCCAACTCGGCCTGCAGCTGCTTGAGCCATTGCTCGATGAAGAAATTAATCTTGTCCGGGTTGCGCCCGCGAAAGAGATGGCGGATCAGATGCCGAAACGGGGGGTAGTTGAACTCGCGGCGCTGCTCCAGCTCCTCCAGCAGGAAGCCCTCAAAATCCGACTGGCGGGCGAATTGGATGGGGGGCGCGTGGGGCGTATGCGTCTGGATGACCACCTCTCCCGCCCGGTCACCACGGCCGGAGCGGCCGGAGACCTGCACGATCAACTGGAAGGTGCGCTCGGCGGCCCGGAAGTCCTCGACGTGCAGGGAGCGGTCGGCATCCACCAAGCCGACTAAAGTGACATTCGGAAAGTCCAGACCCTTGGCGATCATCTGCGTGCCCACCAGCAAATCGATTTTTCCGATGCGGAAGTCATTCAGGGTTTTGCGGTAGAGGTTCTTCTTCGACATCGAGTCGGCGTCCATCCGCACGATGCGGGCGCGGGGGAGAATTTTTTGCACCACATCCTCAATCTTTTGGGTGCCGAGGCCCCGCTTACGGATATTCACCGAGCGGCACTCCGGGCATTTCATGGGTGCCGGGCGCGCCTCACCGCAGAGGTGGCAGTGCAATTTACCATCGGTGCGGTGATAGGTCATCGGGATGCTGCAATGCTCGCAGCTGGCCACATGACCACAATCCGGACACAGGATGCTGGTCGAGAAGCCGCGCCGGTTAAGGAAAAGGATGCTCTGCTCTTTTTTCTCAAAGCGGTCGATGAGTTTATCCGCCAGAGTGCGCGAAATTGGGGACGCGCCCTTCCCCTGCAAGTCCTCGCGCCGCATATCCACCAGATGAATCTTCGGCAGCTCGCGGTCATCCACCCGGTTGAGGATACGATCCACCCCGTATTTGCCGCGCTCCACATTGTAGAGCGATTCCAACGAGGGCGTGGCAGACCCGAGCACGCAGACCGCTTGATTGATCAAGGCACGATAGACCGCCACATCGCGACCGTGGTAGCGCGGGCTGTCTTCCTGCTTGTAGGAGGGCTCGTGCTCCTCATCCACGATCAGCAGCTTGAGATTGTGCACCGGGGCAAACACCGCCGAGCGCGCACCCACCACCACGTGCGCCGCGCCACTGGCCAGTGCTTTCCAGGCGTCGTAGCGCTCACCCTCGGACAAATGACTGTGCCAGACGACGGTATGCACCCCGCGCGCTTCCAGGCGGGCGCGCACGCGACCGACCGTCTGCGGGGCCAGCGCCACCTCCGGCACCAGAAAGATCACGCCGCCGCCCGCCGCCACCACTTGCTCCACCGCCTTGAGGTAGACCTCCGTCTTGCCCGAGCCGGTCACACCATGCAGCAGCCGGGTGCAAAAATCGCCGCGCGTGATCGCGGCCTGGATGGAGTGCACCGCCGCCGCTTGCTCCGACGTCAGCTCATGCCGGATCTCGGGCACCACGCTTTCGGCCTCACCGATTTCATCCTCATAGGCGATACGCTCCTCCTCGGTCTCGGTCTCGCGCAAGTATCCCTTGCTCACCAAGCCATCGCAGGCCGACGCACTGAGCTTCATCCGCTTCAGAATATCCGCGCGGGGCAGCGGCTTCAGCTGTTGCCGCATAAAACGCAACAACTCGGCCTGCTTGGGGGCCCGCTGCTCCAGTGCCTGTAGCTCCTCGACTGTCGGTGCTTTGGCGGCGACGATGTAGCGCCGCGTCTTGGCCCGCATCCCCCGCCGTATCGCCACCGGCAGCATCGCCTCCAGCATCGCCTCGGGTGTCGCGCTGTAATACTCGCGCACCCAGTGGTAGAGCTGCATCAAGTCCGGCGGTAGCACCGGGTATGGCTGCACCACTTCATAAAACATCTTCAGCTTGCCGGGTGGCACGACCTGATCCGTGCCGAAGCGCAGCACGACGCCCAACTCGCTGCGGCGGCGCAGTGGCATCCGTATCAGCGAGCCGACAGCTACCTGCTGCGCGCAGGTCGGCGGCACGGCATAGGCCAGCGGGGTGTCGAAACCCGACAGCGCAATCACCTCAACGATCCCGGTTCCCGTCTTCATGCCTCCAATGCCGCGCGATCAGCCGAGCGACTCCCGTAACAAAGCCTCAAAATCCGGATAGCCCTGCAACTTGGACAGATCGGGATCATGCCGCATCCAGTGAAAATCCTCATACCCCAGCGTAATCGCCGTGCGCAGGGCCCTCACCGCATCCGCCTTGCGCCCCTTGAGCGCCAGGCTACAGGCCAGATTATAGTGGGTGGTCGGGTCCTCCGGCTGCAGCCGCGCCAGTTTGCGATCCATCTTCAAACCCTCGTCGATCCGCCCGGTTTGGGTGTAGAGATGCGCCAGAATCGACACCACCCGCACATCCGAGGGCATGCGTTTCCGAACCTGCTCGAAAAACGCCAATTCGAACTCGTACTTGTCCCGCCGTGACATCTTAGGCAGACTTCCCCTTTAACATGCAAGGACTCTGCGCATCTTTCGGACAACGCGCCGAGACCTGGAGACGCTGGCTTTCCACTTGGAGCCCCAGCTTACCCGCCACCGTTTTACCATACCACTCCATGAAGGGCGCATCGATCTCGAAGATCTTATCGCAGTCCAAACAAATCACCTGCGCCTGAAAGGTGGTGGCATTCTTGTTGGCCATGTAGAACTTATAGTCGCGCCCCACATCCACCTCACGAATCAGCCCGCTCTCGGTCAGAATCGGCAGTGCGCGATAGACCGTCGCCCGCGAGACCGAGCTATCGATCTCCCGCGCCTGCTCCAGCAGATCCTCCGCAGTGAAGTGATCACTATGCCCGTAGGCCGCATCAAAGATCGCCAAGCGTTGATTCGTCACCCGCAGGCTCTTGCTCGCGAGAAAGTCTTTGAAAGTGTCGCGGATATCACCGCTCTCTGATTCAGAAGTCGCCATCATGCTTATTGAGAATTAAATGAGACTATCTGCCGCCCAATGCAAGCACGCATTCGGTGGAAGGTGGGAACGTGGAATCACCTCTGGGAGCACGCTGACCACCGATCACCGCCCTCCGACCACCGAAAACCGACTACCGCCCCTCCCACCGACTAAAATCATCGATTTTTCCTTCGACAAGAGAGCCCGTCTCATTCGTAAAAGATGGCTCATGTCCAGTCCAGTCGCAGTCATTGATGTAGGGAGTAATTCCATAAAGCTTCTGGTAGCTGGAATCGGGGCGGATCAGCAGTTGGAGCCCCTCTTTGCCGAGACGATTGAGACCCGCATCAGTGCCGGCATCAGCATGGATCTGCCTCACCTGTGTGAGCAAGCGCTGGAGGCGGGCTGCAAGACGGTGGCCGAACTGGTCCATCTGGCGCGGGAGTATGCACCGCGGGAAATCGCGATTGTGGCGACCAGTGCGGTGCGGGATGCGCTCAACGGGCAGGACTTTATCGACTGCGTTTTTGAGCAAACCGGCATTCAGCTGCGGGTGCTGAGCGGTGGCGAGGAGGCGACCTACATCGGGCAGGGGCTGGCCTGCGACCGGGCCCTCGCTGGCACGGAGGACTTCATTCAAGTGGATATCGGCGGCGGCAGCCTGGAATTAATCCGCTTCCAACAAGCAAAAATCCAGCAGGTGCTTTCGCTGCGGCTCGGCTCGGTGCGCTTGACTGAGCGCTTCGTCATCGACCGGGAGGGGCCGATCTCGAAGAACGTGGAAACCCCCATCAATGCCTACGTCCACGCCGAACTCTCCCAGAGCAACTTCAAATTTAC
>PXBU01000125.1 GCA_003566795.1 Puniceicoccaceae bacterium
AGCCCCAGCAGCAGCACGGCTGACAGGTGCTTCCAGGTCGAAAGGTGCTCGTGGCTCCCGTGGTGGTGCGCCATCTTTTCCATGCCCTGACTCAGGGTGATATTAAACAAAGCACCTGCCGTCCAGGCAATGAGGAGCAGGCTCACCAAATAGATCACTGTAGGCATCCGCCCCAGCATCTTCCAGCAGGTGGTGATCGTCGCTGTGTTGGTAGCCGGTCCCGTGATGAGAAAGACCAGCGCCGCTCCCGGTGAGAGACCGGCGGCTATCAGTGCATACGCCATGGGGATGGACGCCGTTGCGCAGACGTAGAGTGGCAGGCTGATCAGCGTGGCGAGTAGGAAGGCCATGACGCCTGAACTTAGCGAGCCGGACAGCAAATCAGGCGGCAGGAGAGTCGTGATCACCCCTGCCAGCAAGAGCCCGAAGAGTAGGGCACCCGCTAAGTCCGAGGGCAAGGTGACGAAGCCGAAGCGCAAGCCCTCGCGCCAGGTCTTCTTGCTCTCAACGTGACAACAGGAGCTGACAGCCGGTTTGGTCGCGGGCTGCCCAGCTTCGGGTCCGGTTAACGGGCTGAAGCTCATAGTCGCCAGGTCCGGGGCGGTCGGCTTGGCTTTGTCCCGGCAGAACAGCTCGATCAAGTAGCCCGCCACAATCCCGCAGACAAAAGCGACCACCACCCGCACCACGGTGAAAACCCCGCCGAGTAGGGCATACGTCGCAAAAATGCTGTCGACACCGGTTTGTGGCGTGGAGGACAGGAACGAAGCGGTGGCCCCGCGACTCGCCCCGCTCTTGCGCAGCGAAGCGGCGACCGGAATCACGGAACACGAACAAAGTGGCATCGGCACCCCAAACAAAGACGCTTTGGCGACTGCCATCAACCCGGGCCTTCCTAAGTGGCGCTCGATGAAATCAGCGCGAATGAGCAAATGCAGCAGGCCGCCGACCGCAAACCCGAAAAGAAGGTAGGGTGCCATCTCGGCGGTCAGCTCCCAGCTGTTGAGGAAAATCGCTGTAATAAAATCAAGCATTGAAGCGGCTCAATCTAGGTGTGTGCCAAGCGCTGGCAAATCCGATTTGTAATTCTGGGGAACTCTCGCTACAGTTTTAGTTTAAAAACACCTTGTCCTTTTGGGAAAAGCCGCCTTGTTTGCTGCCATGTCAATCGCGGATTATTATCCAGTTTTTGTTCAAATCACGTTGGTCCTCGGTATCGGGGTGGCGATTTTGCTGGCTTCCCAGACGTTTGGGCAACGCGGCACACATAGTGCGATCAAGGATTCGCCCTACGAGTGCGGTATGCTGGCCGTAGGATCGGGGCATGCTCGTTTTGCCATTAAATTTTATGTCACCGCCATGCTCTTTATCCTTTTCGATATTGAGGTGGTTTTCCTCATCCCGTGGGTGTTGGTTTTTCGTGAGTTTTTGGCAGTCAACCTTCCGATCCTTCTGCCTGGATTCTTTTTTCTTTTCGTCCTGATACTTGGCCTCGCCTACGAGTTAAAGAAGGGGGCCATTGAATGGGAAAAGTAACACCTTAACCAATAACGTCTGACTCTAGTTCTTATGCGTATCGACCGCTACATCGCCGCTTCCCGTGTCATCGATCTTAAGAGCACGGATTTTGAGGGGGCGATTGCTGAGCTGTTGGCCGTTTGCGATTTTTCCAAAGAGAGCGGTTTTACCAAAAAACGTCTGTTGAACGAGCTGCTCGAACGAGAGAAGCAGATGACGACCTATCTCGGCAATGGTGTCTGCTTGCCGCACACGCGGGTCCCGATGAAGCGGCACTACATGATCGCGGTGGGGCGTTGTCCCGAGGGGCTGGAGTATGATGGGCAGGTGGAGTATAAAAATATCCGCTATGTCTTTCTTCTCTTGGCGGCCAAGAATGCCCGCAGCTATCTTTACAGTCTGGCTTCGCTGGCGCGGGTCTTTCAGGACAAGTCGCACATGGAGCGACTGGAGGCCGCCAGTAAAATCACTGATTTTCGGCGCGAGCTGAAGCTGGTTTTCAGTGGAGAGGGCGATAAACCCAAGCGCCGTCATAACCGCTTCAATAATCTGATCCTCAGGGAGGCGGCCAAAATTGCCAAGGGTGCCGGTTGCTCCACCGTGCTGGTCTTCGGTGACACCTTTGGTGGCGGGGTGGAGTTTGGCTCAATTTTCAAGGGGTTTAAGACGGTGCTGATTGCCCATGGCACATCCGATGCCGCCGCCGAGCGCGAAGACATTGACGCGGTGCTGCCGATCCGTTCATTCAGTAATGAACGGTTTTCGCAACTTCGAAGTGCGGTGCTGATTGGTCTGACACGTGGCATTTTCAAGAGTAATGATCGTCTCTGCTGCGTGGGCGGCTTGCGGCAAAGTAATCAGTTCGACAGTATCACCGTGGTGGATATCGAACGTGAGTTCCAGACGGTATTCACGACCAAGACAGATATGTTGCCCGCGAGCGTGAAACCTGAGGTGATCGAGCGGGTCTTGGGTATTGCCACAGAACTGGCGGTCGAAGGCCGCGAAGGGCACCCGGTTGGATGTCTCTTCGCCCTGGGAAATGCCCAACGGATTTTAGAACTTTCCAAGCCACTTATCCTAAACCCTTTTTATGGCTACAAGGATGAAGATAGAAACATCTTGAATCCGTTCATGGACGAGACCGTGAAGGAACTCTCCTCAATCGACGGGGCTTTCGTCATCGAGGGAGATGGGGTGCTGGTTTCAGCCGGTTCACTGCTGCATCCGCCTAACTACAACCACGAACTTCCCGGCGGACTCGGCAGTCGGCATGCCGCGGCAGCAGCCATCACTCAAGCAGTGGATTGTCTGTGCATCGTGGTTTCGGGCAGCACCGGCCAAGTCACACTCTTTCGCCGGGGTAAAATGTTGCCGCTGATCGAAAAGGCTTTGCTGCG
This sequence comes from Puniceicoccaceae bacterium, assembly GCA_003566795.1. Lineage (GTDB taxonomy): Bacteria > Verrucomicrobiota > Verrucomicrobiia > Opitutales > Coraliomargaritaceae > Coraliomargarita_B. The sequence goes on from PXBU01000125.1 coordinate 2,919, forward strand.
TAATCTGTAAGCCGCAGTTCTGGCGCAAAAGATTTCGCCCGAATGTGCTTACACTTTGAGGTCGAGGGCCTGACACATAACTCCAAACATGTCCGTGTTGCGGACGAAAGGTTGGATCAGTTCTTTACCAGGGCCGATGGCAGAGACCTCGACATAATCAGAGGTATGCGTCCGACCCATCCAACCAATGTTGGTGTAATTCCCTAGAATTACCCCGAGCACCCCGCTACCGGTATTCAATTGCCCGTTGGGGATCCGCCAGTCGCCGTTTCTATGATCCACGATGTGTTGCGCCTGATTGTTGCTTATCCCAATCCCGGTCACCTCAGCGATGGCTTCGCGTATTTCGTCAATGCTGTGACTCGCGTTGCGCCTGAACAGATACCCCAGTTGGCTGCATGATCCTTTGAAGTCCAGCAGCCTTCCAATGCTGTTCTCGGGTGAGCTACGTCCTAAGAGCAAGCCTGGGTTGGAGTTGCCGTGGTCCGTTGTTACGATCACCATCGTGTCGGGATTGCTTTCGTAGAAATCCAGCGCGACCTTTACTGCATCATCAAAGGCGATTTGGTCATATAGTAAGCCGCTAATGTCGTTGTTGTGCGCGGCATGGTCCACCCGCGCACCTTCGATTTGCACCAAGAAGCCGTCACCGGACTCGGATAGCGCAGCCAGTGCAACACTCGACATCTCGGCCAGACTTGGCACAGAACTCATTAGAGATTCATCGTTGAGGCGGTCCACCTCGAAGGGGAGGTTGTCACCCTGAAAAAGCCCGAGTAGTTTTTGTTCGCCTTTCTTGCGACTCGCCAGGGCATCGCGGTCGGTCATCAGTTTATAGCCATCCTTGGCAAAAGCGGCTAGCATATCGGGATGGTCGTGTCGCTCGCTCGGCCGAAAGAAGTTGGTGCCGCCTCCAAGCATCACATCGTAGCCCCGCTCGTGGTATTGTCTGGCGAGAGTTCGTTGGTCGCCGCGTCGCGCGACGTTGCCAGCAAAGCCTGCTGGTGTCGCGTGGGTCACCGTTGCCGTCGTAACCACTCCAGTCCGTAAACCGTTCCGCTTGGCAATATGAAGAATCGGCTCCAGGGGGCGGTCGTCCGCGTCCATGTTGATGCGGCCGTTCCGCACCCGTTGCCCGCAGCCCCAGGAGGATGATGCCGCAGCGGAGTCGGTTACCAGCCCGTTGGCCGGTGACATGTCCATCAAGCCGCGGCCAACCGAATACTTGCCATACATCTGCATCCAGTGCGACTGTCGGTTGTCGCGAAGCTGCAATAGTTGGTCCGCCATGGACAGTGTCCCCTGACTCATGCCGTCACTCACGAGGAAAATGATGTTTTTTGCTTTCCCGGAGCGCGGCATGCGCTGCACTCTCGTGTTGGCCATGGTGCTGCCGCCTGCAGTTAGACCGAGTGCGGCTGCAAGGGAACCTTTTCTCAGGAAATCGCGGCGCGAGGCCAGATGGGCGAGTTTTTTTTGAGGTCTTTGCATAGGGATGGGTCGTTTTAGTTACTTTTTGCGGTTTACACCTGTTATAGTCCAGCGAAACGCAGCTTGCTGCAACCCTTTTCGTCTGGTTTCGCCAGCAAAGGTTCCTTTCCGCTGAGTCTCGCTTTTTTGACGGACCGCCTAGCGGTCGATCTCCTCGACAATATCCTCCAGCGGGTAGGTCCAGATTTCCGAGAGTGTGGGGTGATACCAATGCACTTTCAACAAATCACGGGCTGTTGCTTTTAAGCTGATGGCCACCGCCAGCGCGTGGATGAGTTCGCCGCCGTCTTTGCTGACGCACTCAGCCCCCAGGATGCGGCCTGTCGAACGCTCGGCCAGCACCTTCACGTAGCCAGCCTTGGCTTCCATCAGGATGGATTTGCCGTGGTCGTCGAAGGGATAGTCGGCGCTGATATAGTCGATGCCCCGGGCCTTGAGTTGTTGCTCGCTGAGCCCGACCTGCCCGATCTGCGGGTCGGTGAAGACGACGCTGAGCAAAGCGTCGTAGTCGATGGGCGCAGCGGGACGGCCAGTGGCATGGCGCGCTGCGAGCTCACCCTGCAGGATCGCAATGTGGACGATCTCATGGGGGCCCGCTACGTCGCCGCTGGCGTAGATGGCGGGATTGGAAGTCTGTTGATACCCGTTACAATCGATGTGGCCGCTCTGCCGCAGCTGCACTCCAGCCGCCTCGAGTTCGAGGCCTCGGGTAGCGGGTTTGCGGCCCAGGGCATTCAGCAGATAGGGGGCGTCGACGGAGTGAGATTGCTCCTGATGCTGGAAATCGACCCGGAACTGCCCGTCCTGGAATGCGACCCCCTTGAGCTGCGTATCGGTATAAAGCTCCACGCCTTCCTGCCGGAACTGCTGTTCAATCACGCTAGCGGCTGCGGGTGACGCTTCTTTCAGAATATGCGGGCTGCGCTGGATCTGGATCACCTCAGCTCCGATACGACGCAGAAATTGAGTCAACTCGCAGGCGACGATGCCACCGCCCAGCACGATCACTTTCTCGGGCACGAAATCCAGCTCCAGCACGTCGTCGCTGGTCCAGCAGGGCACGTCAGCGAGACCTGCGACCGGCGGGACAGCGACTTCCGAACCGGTGGCAATCATGAAGTAGTCCGCCGTCAACTCCCGGCCATCATCCAGACGGATGGTGTGCGGATCGACAAAGCTGGCTCGCTGGTTGAACAGGGTGAAGCGGTCACTTTCGAGCTGCTCCTGGCGGTAGGAGGCGAATTCGTTGATCGTGCTCAGTTTGCGTTGATGCAAGGCAGGCATGTCGGCGGTCGCCTGGGGAATATCCAGCCCGAAAGCGCTGCCTTGCTGGGCCAGGTGCAACACCTCAGTCGAGTAGATCAAGGTTTTCGACGGCATGCAGCCCCGCAGGATACACAGGCCGCCGAGTTCCTTAGCCCCATCGACGATTGCCACGCGTTCAAAAACTTCGCGGGCTGTGCGGGCAGCGGCGAAGCCACCGCTGCCACCTCCGATAACGATATAGTCAAAATGTTGTTTATCCATGGCTGTCTATTTGTATTATTTGTATTTCTCCCCGGTCGGTTTGGCGTGGAAAGGGACTCGCCGCAGGTTGTGGGGCGTGACGAGAGTGGGGCGGGGCGCATCGACTTCGTCCGCGCGGTAGCGGGTGACATCTGCCCAGCGCAGGGCGATGAAGGTCAGCACGACGAAGCTAAAGAACACCGCTGGAGACATAAATGGACTATCCAGAAAACCCAATATGAGCGTCGCGGCCAGACCCAGCAACAAATGATGGGTGAGCTGTATGTCACGGCGGGCCATGAAGTAACGTCCCAGCAGAATCGCCAGTAATAGAATGGAGGGGATAAGCCCTAAGATGCCGAACTCGGCGAGGAGTTGCAGCGCATCGCTTCCGGCGCGCTCATAGTTCTCCCCCAGCAGCAGGTCGCTGCTGTAAAAGGGAAACAGGTGGCCAAAACTGTCCATGCCCCATCCGAAAATTGGCCGGTCGCGAAACATCGCCCAGACTGCTTGCCGCAGGTGTTCGTCCGCAGTCGGGTGGCTGGTAGTTTGGAAAATACGGAAGAGTCCCGCCGCTGTCATGCCGACACTGACCAGCCCGCTCAGGCATGCGATAGTTTTTCGGTGGGGGTCTTTGGATGCTTGGAAAAAGTGCCAAGACAGCAGTGCCATCATCGCGGCGTAGGTCAATATGAGCAGGGTGGCGGGCCAGCGGGCCTCGACCAGGAAAGCGGTGCCCGCGAGTAAGGTGCCGCCGGTCAGATACCACGGGCCGGAGGATTCAAAAAAGGGCGGGCTGTCCTCGTAGCGTGTGGTGAGAAGCGCCATGCTGAGGCAAGCGCAGGTCCACAAAATGGCAAACGCGGCCCAGTGACCGTCGTATGGGAAGAATGCGAAAAAGTCGCTGGCCCCGGTTCCCTTGGTCAGCATTGGCTTTGTCACATCCAGGCCCTTTTGTAGATAACCGATCAGCGAGACCAATACCGCACTCAGGCATAGCCAGGGCATTAGTTGCTCAAAAAAGGCTCGCGACTTCGGCACGATAAAAAGTCCCACCGCCACGATCGGCATCGCTCCAAAGCCCAGCACCACCACCCAGGCGGATTCCGGGGAGGTGCTGACAGGAAGCCAGTAGCCGGGCGGAATCGTGAATTGAACGAAATCAACCCGGTCCAGTTGCAGCGTCGCCAAGGGCTGTTGCCAGATTCCAACTACAAATTGCAACAACAGCAGCCAAACCGGTGCGGTGCATAACCAGAACTTTCGCCATAGGAAGGTAACAAAAAACGGATGCGTGTGTTGGTGGGTCTTTAAGACGACCACACTGACAGCAGCAGCGATGAGGAAGAAACCAAGCAACCAGTAGGACCGCGGGTCAGCCAGCCAGAACGCGACGTTCGCCACCAGCAGGATGAGCGCGAACAGCAAAGTCTCAGCTGGGGTAAATGTGTCCCGCAGTAACTTGTCGCGGGGTAATAGTTTAGGGTCTGAATCCATCGGTGTCTATTTGGAGGACCAGCAAATGGATGCTGCAATCTTAGTCCGCGTTGCCTTGTCCGTAAGTGCTTCGATCAGTGCTTGGATTTTTTTCATGATGAAATTCGATTTCGAAAGAGGCGGAGCACCGTATCCCAATACCTGTCTTTTACCATCAAAAGAATCAAAATATTGCCAAACCCATGTTTACGGTTGCCGCGATTTTTAAGTGCAGTCAATAGATGTCTTCCATGAAAAGTAAGCTAAGGCAGAACTCGCAGCTTCCGGGGAAGGGCGTCGCGCATGGTTTATCCATTTCGCGCTTGGTCCTGCTGGTCTTTGCCTCGGGCTTTGCCGGACTGGTGTATCAGCTACTCTGGATGCGTCAGTTGAGTTTGTTGTTTGGCAACACCTCGCAGGCGGCGTCGGTGACGCTGACGGCATTTTTTGCCGGGCTGGCCGTGGGGAACTGGTGGTGGGGGCGGCAGATCCACCGCTGTCGTAATTCACTCCGGCTCTACGCCTGGCTGGAGTTTGGCATCGCGCTGACGGCGCTGACGTATTTTATTCTCCTGGTCGTCTTTCAGGTCGTTTACACCTGGGTCTACCAGACGATCCCCGGCAATGCCGCCTTGCTTGCGGTGAAGATCGGGCTCTCCCTGCTGCTGGTTTTTCCGCCTGCTTTTTTTATGGGCGGCACCATCCCGGTGATTGGGCAGTTCGCTGTGCGCCAGACCTCGCATTTCGGTTGGAAGGCTTCGGCTTTATACAGTGTCAACACTATGGGTGCCGCCATCGGGGTCGGCTGCGCCGCCTTTCTGATGATTCCCTCACTGGGCTTTTCGCTGACCTATGCGGTCGCCCTCTTGATCACACTGGCGGTGGGCGGAGTGGCTTGGTATGCGTCGCGGGGGATGGGCGGCGTCGTGGATTCCGTGGTAAAGCACGAGGATCCCCCGGTCGCAGGACCGCTGGAGATCACAAAATACGGTCAACTGGTCATCGGGCTGCTGTGCTTTTTCTCCGGTTTTGTGGTGCTGGCACTGGAAGTAGCTTGGATGCGGATCTTTGCCCAGGTGCATGAAAATTCGGTCTATTCCTTTGCCATCATTCTGATCGTGGTGCTGGTCTGCCTGGCCCTGGGGGCGGCGATCAGCTCGGTCTTGGCCCGGGTCTCACAACGTCCGATGCAAATGCTCGGGGTCTTGGCCTTACTGGGAGGCGTGCTTTTGGTGGCGGGCCCGTCGCTGTTGATGCAGGTGACGAACGGTTTGCAGCCGGTGTATGCGATTGATGCCTGGAACACCCATGTCCACGGATTGTTCAAGATGGGCTTTGGTGGTGTGGGCCTGATGGTGATCGCCTTAGGCACGGTCTTTCCCTTTTTAATGAAGGTGGCGGAACGCGGGGTGCGACTGCCCGGCCGGACCTTGGGATGGATGCTGGGGATCAATACCCTGGGGGCGATTCTGGGCTCGCTGCTCTGTGGCTTTCTCTTCTTACCTTGGTTGGGGATGTGGGGCACGCTCAAGGTGCTCACCTTCGCTTATTTGATCGTTGCCCTGCTTATTCCCATGGGCTGGCGGCGCACGGGGATCATTTGCCGATCGACGGGGATCCTGGCACTCGCGCTCTGGGCGACCTGGCTCGATCCCTCGAATCTGCCGGTCATCGGTTTTTCTCCCGGTAGAACAGCTGGTGAGGTGCTCGAAGTTTGGGAGGAGAGCGATGCTACCATCGCCGTGATTCAGCGCCCGAACGGGCACCGCGCTATTACCCTGAATGCCAGCTATTCGCTCGGTTCGACGGCGGCCTACCGCGAACAGGCCGATCAGTCCCGCATTCCTCTGTATCTGTTCCCGGAGACTGAGAGCATCTGCTTTATCGGACTGGGCACCGGGATATCAGCCGGGGCCGCCCTCAGTAAAGACTTTCCCAACATCAAGCGGGTGGTAAGCTGCGAACTTTCCCCAGCCGTGGTGGAAGCGGCTCAAAAGTGGATTCCCGAACGGATGACTGGTGGGGTCTTTGACGACCCCCGGTCAACCATACGCATCGAGGACGGTCGCCACTTCTTGATGGCGACTAAGGAAAGCTTCGATATGATCAATGCCGACCTCTTTCTTCCATACCGGCGTGGATCCGGCAGCCTTTACAGTCTGGAACACTACCAGGCGGTCTCGCAACGCCTCAATCCGGGCGGGGTTTTCGTGCAGTGGCTCCCGCTCTTCCAAATCACCAGCGATGAATTCGGGGTGATTGCGAGGACCATGCTTGAGGTCTTCGATCAAGTCACCATGTGGCGCAATAATTTCAGCCCCGGTACGGAAAAAGTGGCCTTGATCGGGCAGCTCTCGACCGGGCCGGTGCCGATCCCTCCCTCAGGCGATCGCGGAATGATGCTGCGGGCGGTCGATGGGCTTGACTTAGCCCAGGCGAACCCGGCGATGGTGCGGGTCGAAGCGGAATCGATCGCGTTTTTCTATGCCGGTAACCTCAGCCGCGCCCGCAAAAACTTTGCGAACTATTCCATCAATACGGATAATCGTCCGCTGATTGAATACCAAACTCCGAGAGGTTTTCGCGAAGTGGCGGCTCATGACGATGTGATCTGGTGCGTAGGCCCGAAACTGCAAGATTGGATTGAGCGCATTTTCAGGGCGTCTCCACTGGAGACAGATCCGGTCCTGAGGGGACACCCAGATGAAATTTTACATCAAGTCCAGTCCGGCGAAGCCTTCCATCAGGCCATGGTCCATCTGGCCATGGGCCAGTTCCCTGAAGCCACTGCGGCCTGGGAAGCTTTCAAGCGGCACTGGCGACTGGGGGCTCGATGAGGCGCTTACCGCTTTACCCGACACGTCTTTGACTCTATCCGGCAGTTTCGTCCAACGATGGGATCTATCATTCCACCTCGAAAATTTGAGCGGATGGAGGGAGTCTGTTTCAACAAAAGGAAAATTGATAAATACACTGAACTGTAGTTACTTAGATGATATTCGGCAGGATCTTCTCAAAAAAACTCAAAAAAACTTCGGATATTTTGAACGCAGCAGCGCTGCCTGCGTCTATCTGTATATACCACCGTTCTTATTCAGTAGTTTTTAAGTTTGTTGTTTGTTGAGCGTCGTCCTTACGGGGACGGCGCTTTTTTTTACCCGAAATTAATGGCGGTTTCGGTAAATGCTCTTTGGGGGCCGCCTGGTGCCGGGAGCGGCTCAATAGCCGCAAGCCTCCGCTGCATCAGTGATCCTCCTGCTAGGCCTCTTCGAAGCGCCGCTCAAAAAGCGCGGCCATTTCTTCCAGCATTTTCAGGCCCTCTTCGGACGGGCCCTCTGCTTTGATTGTGAGCTTCGAGCCTCTGCCCGCTGCCAGCATCATGAGGCCCATGATGCTTTTACCATTCACCTGTTCATCATCCTTTTCGACCCAGACGTCTCCGGAGTAGGTGTTGGCGACCCGGACAATCATTGCTGCCGGGCGGGCATGGATGCCCATCTTGTTTTGCACGACAAGGTCCTTTTCCAAGGTGCCGCTGGAGTCACTGGTTTTTGATGCTGTCATGTATCTTCTCGGCTGCTAGAAACGAATTATCGAGCAGAATGCAAGTAGTTATGCTAATGTACAGGATTGGTTCGGTTTAGCAGATGGGATTAATAAAACCTGTCGGAAATTATGCGTCAAGGTGTAAAGCGCGATCGACTGATGGCTGTTTTTAGGCGTATTCAGGAATAAGGTCGCTTTGGTGCCGCCACAAATCGGCGTAGTGGCCGCCTTTGGCAATCAATTCGTCATGGTTGCCGGACTCGAGGATTTTTCCCTCTTCCAGGACAACGATCTTATTCGCCCGGCGGACGGTGGAGAGCCGGTGTGCGATCACCAGGACGGTGCGGGCTTCGACGAGATGATCGAGTGCTTGCTGGATTTTGCGCTCGGTGATGGTGTCGACGCTCGCAGTGGCTTCGTCGAGAATCACAAATGGCGGGTTTTTAAGCAGCACGCGGGCAATGGTGAGGCGTTGTTTTTCGCCCTGACTCAGGCGAATACCTTTTTCGCCGATATTAGTGCCGAGGCCTTCCGGCAGGGCTTCGACGAAGTCCCAGGCGCAGGCTTGCTCCAGGGCATGGATCATCTCTGCGTCGCTGGCTGACTCTTTGGCCAGGCTGAGATTGTCACGCACGGTGCCCTCGAAGAGAAAAGGATCCTGGGCGACGTGGCCGACTTTATCGTGAAGTTCGCCCAGGGAGAGCTGTCGAATGTCGACGCCGGAGAGTTCGACACAGCCTGCGGTGACGTCGTGCGTGCGCATGGCGAGATTGGCGACGGTGGATTTGCCCGCCCCGGTATGGCCCACCAGCGCGGTCACCTGGTTGGCTTCCAGCGTGAGGTTGAACCCGTCCAGCACCGCTGGACGACCGGAGTATTCGAAACGGACTTGGTTGAAGGCCACTTGAATCGGGCCTGCTGGCAGCGGGGCGGGCTCAGCCGGTTCGTCCACATCAATCTGGGCATCGAGCACCTCAAACACCCGTTCGCCCGAGGCGCGTCCGGCGGCGACCAGGTGGTTGAGCCCATGCAACTGGCTGATCGGCTGGTAGAGCATGATGGCGTAGAGGAAGAAAGCCAGCAAATCACCCATGGTGAAATGAGCGGCGTCCTGCAGCACCAGGTAGCCGCCGTAGCCAACGATGCCGAGGAAACCGAGTTTGGTGACCAGCGTGGTGCCGGGACTGTAGATCGACCAGCGATACATCGCTTTGAGAGTTTTATGGCGGAGATCTTCAGCTTTGTTCTCAAAGCGAGCCGCTTCGCGAGCCTGTAAGCCGAAGGTCTGAATTAGGCGGTTGCCTTGGATGTCCTCTACCAGCAGACTATTCAGGTCCGCCGCGCTCTCGCGAACACGCTTCCAGATCTTGCGGGAACGCTTGGAGTAAAATATCCCCACCAGCAGCAGGATTGGGACCGGGAGGAAAACAATCCAGGCGAGTGTCGGCTCCAATACGAACAAAATCGCGGTGATACCTACGATCTTGAGCAAGGCACCTGTGCCTTGCTCAGTCCCATCCAGCAGGGCGCGCTCCACTGCGGCCACATCTTCGATGACACGCGACGAAATCTCGCCGCTTTTACGCTGATCGTAGAAGGAGACGGGCAGCCGCAGTAGCTTGGAGTGCAGATCGCGCCGCATCTCCAGCAGCACCCGCTGCTCCAGCTTGTTGTTTACGCGAATGCGAAAGCTGTTAAACACCTCGCTGCCAAGATAGAGGAGGGCGATGACCGCTACCCCCCACATCAGGCCCTCCAGGGCGCGGACGGATTCGAGGTCATCAAAGATCACTTTGATCGCATAGGGCACCGCGATCTCCATCACCGTCATGCCGGCGGCCAGTGCAATCGTCAGCCAGAATAGGCCCTTGTAGCGAAACAGGTAGGCGGATACGCGCAGAATGGTATTTTTTTTGGCTGTTTGGTTCGAGTTCACAGGAAGCATCAATTAATGCGCAAACCAAAGCGGTGCTTTTTCCAATAAGCAAATGCGAAGGAAGATTAAGGTTGTCAGGGGGCTCAGTGCCGCGCTTCCTACTGGTTGATTTTTAACCACTGAAACATTAACTTTAACTATTAAGAAATTATGTCTGTTCGACTTTATGTAGGTAATTTATCTTTCGACGCCACCGGTGAAGATCTGCGTGAGCTTTTTGCCGCGACCGGAACGGTCGAGGATGCGATCATCGTCACACGTCCCGGTGGTGGACGCCCGCGCGGCTTTGGGTTTGTTACCATGAGCAGCGAGGCCGAGGCCGAGGAGGCGATTCGCCAGCTGGATGGTCAGGAAGTCGCTGGTCGTGCGCTGAAGGTCAATGTGGCCAAAGAGCGCGAGAGTGAGTCTGGCAACGAGTAGGGCGGGGCAGGCTGTCTGGTTGTGATGGATACCGTCCTCATCGTTTTCGTCCTGCTGCTTGTGCTGAAGTTGGGCACCAGTATGGTGCTCGAATGGGTTAATCTGCGCCATGTGCGGGCCCATGCGGACGAGGTGCCGGAGCCTTTTCGCGATTTCATTGAGTTGCCCAAATACCGCAAGTCGATCGAATATACCGCGGCCAAGACGCGCTTTGGCATGTTGAATGATTTGTTTGATGCCGGCGTTTTGGTCGTCGTCTTGTTGAGCGGTTTGCTGGCAGGCATCTATGGCCTTTTTAGCGGCTGGTTTGGCTATGGCTTATGGGGGCAGGCACTGGTGCTGTTTCTGACCGGCATTGTGCTGAGCCTGCCGGGCTTGCCTTTCGACTGGTGGCACACCTTCAAGCTGGAGGAAAAATTTGGCTTTAACAAAAGCACCCAGCAGCTGTGGCTGACCGACAAGATCAAGGGGCTAATCATCGGATTCATCATTGGCTACCCACTGTTGGCACTGCTGATTTTTCTGGTCGATGCGGCCGGTCCACTTTGGTGGCTGTGGGGCTTTATCGTCTTTTTCGCCTTTCAGCTGCTGATGGTGGTCGTTTACCCGATGTTTATTATGCCGCTGTTCAATAAGATGGAGCCGCTGGAGGATGGCGATCTCAAGGACCGGTTGTTTGCCCTGGCGGATCGCACCGGTTTCAAGGCGCAGACCATTCTGGTGATGGACGGTAGTAAGCGGTCGGGGCACTCCAATGCATTTTTTGCCGGATTCGGACGCTTCCGGCGCATTGTGCTCTTCGATACCTTGATCGAGCAAATGAATCCGGCGCAACTTGAGGCGGTGCTGGCCCATGAGATTGGCCACTACAAGCTCGGCCATATCCCGAAGATGATTGCGCTTTCCGCTGTCAGTTCCTTCGTCATGTTTGCCGCGCTGGGCTGGCTGGAGGGTGCTGCCTGGTTTACCGCCGCATTTCATTTTGACGCCGCAGCCGAGGGGCAACTGGTACCCGTCCTGCTCCTGTTTATGCTCCTGAGCGGACTGGTGACCTTCTGGCTGTCGCCTTTAGCCAGCCGCCTCTCGCGCAAGCATGAATATGAGGCAGATGCCTTCGCCCGCGAGGCCGTGGGTGGGTATCAGCCACTTTCCCAAGCGCTGCGCGAGCTACACAAGGAAAACCTGAGCAACCTCACGCCGCACCCGATCTACAGCAGCTTCCACTACTCACATCCGACGCTGGTCGAGCGCGAAGCTGCGCTGCGGCAGGCTTGATGCGGTCGTTACTTATTTGCTGGAAACAGTTTGTTTTTCTACTAGTAGTTCCAGCATGCGTTCGTTTTCGCGACAGCTCCTCCTGGTCGTTTTTTCATCGGTCCTCTTGTTAAGTGATGCTAACGCCGATCTAAGGATTGCGACCTATAACGTGTATAACTATCTGGTGATGGATCGTCGTGTGGCTGATCGCTGGCGTCCGTCCTATCCCAAGCCAGAGGCGGAGAAAGCGATCATCCAGCAGGTCATCCTGCAGACTCGACCAGATATTTTGGCACTGCAGGAGATGGGGCCACCGGAGTTCCTGCAAGAACTGCGTGCCGATCTGGCCGAAGCCGGGCTCTATTATGAGCATACCTTGCATCTGAGCGGCCCCGATCCGGTGCGGCACCTTGCAGTACTCTCGCAGGTTCCACCCGTTGAGGTGGTGCCTCATACCGACCTCGACTTTAAATATTTTGATGATCGGGAGCTGGTCAAAAGGGGAATGCTCGAAGTTGTCTTTGAGCACGAAGCGGGGGAAGTCTTTAAGCTTTTTGTTGTCCACCTGAAGAGCAAGTTGACGGAGGAACGGGAGGATCCACAGTCACAGCTGCGGCGAACCCGTGAGGCTGAAGCCTGCCGTAACCGCATCATCGAACGTACCTTCGATCTCGGGGTGGACCGGTTTCTGGTGGCGGGTGATTTCAATGACCATCCCGATAGCGGCCCGCTGCGGCGCTTTTATCGGCGAGGTGATCTCCAGTTGGGGCAGTTGGTTCCTGCCGCCGACAGTCGCGGGGAAGTGTGGACTCACTTTTTCGAGCGAAGGGGGCTGTATTCGCTGATCGATGGTTTTGTCGCCTCACCCGCAATGGGGCCTTACGTTAAGGGAGGGCGGGGATACATCGTGGATACCCCCGGCGTGCTCGATGGCAGTGACCATCGGATGGTGTATCTCGATCTTGTCAGGGCCGAACTGTGATTTACGTTTTTCGCCGGGCTGGATCCGTCTGGCGAAGGCCATTTGTTCTAATGACTTCATACCAAATGACAAACAGTAGAAATACCAAAAACACCTTACCCGAATCGGTCATGATTTTTGGCTGTGGTTATGTGGGCACGGCTCTGGCCGATGCGCTGATGCAACAGGGCGTCCGGGTGGGTGCCTTGACGCGCAACCCCGACCGCGCTGCCAGACTGCGGCAGGCGGGCGTTTCAGAGCTGGTGGTTGCGGATTTGGACGGTGATAGCTGGAGCGATACCCTGAGCGGTTCGTATGCCTCGGTGGTGAATTGCGTGAGTTCAGCAGGCGGTGGCCTCGCGGGTTATCGTAAATCTTATATCGCGGGGCAGCAGCACATTCTGGAATGGGTCCACGGGCAGAACATCAACAGCTATGTCTATACCAGTAGTTCTTCGGTCTATGCGCAGGACGGGGGCATCTTGGTAGATGAGGGCGCGGATACTTCCGGCGCGCCCGCAACTGGCCAGATTCTGCTCGAATCGGAGCGCTTGGTAGAGGCTCAGGCCCACCTGTATCCTGCGTGGTATGTGCTCCGGCTGTCCGGAATCTACGGGCCGGGGCGTCACTTCCTGCTCACCCAGCTGCGTGAGGAAAGAGGCCTGATACCGGGGCGGGGGGATTATCATATGAATATGATTCACCGCGACGATTGCGTGAGTGCGATACTAGCGGCCTTGACTGGCGTCGCACCTTCGGGGATCTACAATATTTGCGATGACCAGCCCGCCCTGAAGGAGGAAGTGATGGGTGCCTTGGTCCAGCGGCTGGGGCTGCCGATGCCCGAATTCGACCCGCAAAACATCCCGCCGCGCCTGCAGCGCCGGGGCGGACGCATGCCGGACCGGGTGATTTCAAATCAAAAGGCGCGGGCGCAACTCGGCTGGAGTCCAAGCTTCCCGACGTTTCGTGAGGGTTATGCCGCGCTGCTTTCTGATTAAGTATTTAAGGGACACAGGAGGGCGAAGAAAGCGGAGTTTTAGGTAGGGGCTTTCCTAGGGGAAGCCCGCTAAAGTTCGGGAGCGCACCCGACGACCGTAATCTCTTACAACGCTCGCGGGTGCCGCAAGCGAACACCCCTACGAAAAAAAATTTTCAAAATTTGACAGAGTTGCTTATCTAGCTGCGCATTAAATACTAATAATATTTTATGCTGCTGTTTATTCACGTCAAAAAGCCCGATATCAGGGGCTTGCAGTTGAGCCAGGTATAGTTGGCACAAGGGATGCTAAGGAATGCTGTTCGCGTCTTTCGCGTTCTGGGTTGGGGCCCAAAGATCGCCTCAGACCCATCTCTCAAACTAAAGCAACAACCTGACTATACATATGAAGATAAAAAATTACCTTCTTGCTCTGATGCTTGGCGGTGCGGCCCTTTTCGGTCTTACAGCTGCTCAGGCAGATGTCCTTGCTCCGGCACAGGCCGCTGTGGCGGCTGGCGATGAGTTTGCAGCGGACTACCTCGCTCTGCTCGAAAACCAGGGCGAATATGCCTATGCCTTCGACTTCTTCG
>PXBU01000019.1 GCA_003566795.1 Puniceicoccaceae bacterium
CTCTCGCTACGGAAATCTTTGTGACAAAACTTATTTGATCCTTCCTCTAGTCCAGCAAGAGTTCCTGCGGCAGGTCTGTGTCTTTGAGCCGTTCGATCTTTGCGCCGAGTCCGGCGAGCTTGGTTTCGAAGCGCTCGTAGCCGCGGTCGAGGTGGTAGATGCGTTGGATCCAGGTATCGCCGGTGGCGGCAAAGGCGGCCAGGATGAGTGCAGCTGAGGCGCGCAAGTCGGAGGCCATGACGGGAGCACCGGAAAGTTTGGATGCACCTTTAATGATCGCGCTGGGGCCCTCGATGGCGATATCCGCCCCCATGCGCTGCAGCTCCGGCACATGCATGAAGCGGTTGGGGTAGATGCGCTCGGTGATGATCGAAATGCCCTCGACTTGTGTCATCAGCGCACAGAGCTGCGCCTGCAGGTCGGTGGGAAAGCCGGGATGCGGCAGCGTGATGCAATCCACCGGCTTGAGCGGCTCGGAGTAGGGACGCACATGAATCGTGTCGCCGGTGATTTCCAGCGGCACGCCGGCTTCCTCCAGCTTGTCGAGGAAGGCGCCGAGCAGATTGGGCGGAATGCCTTTTACGGTGACATCGCCGCGGGTGATGGCGGCGGCGGCGATAAATGTGCCAGCTTCAATCCGGTCGGCCACCACTTGGTGCTCACAGCCGTGCAGGGCCTCGACACCTTCGATGGTGAGTTCAGGACTGCCGATTCCCTTAATCGTGGCCCCCATCTTTACCAGCATGTTGCAGAGGTCGACGATTTCCGGCTCGCAGGCGGCACACTCGATCCGGGTGGTGCCGGGCGCGAGCACGGCCGCCATGATGATATTGGCGGTGCCAGTCACGGTGCTGCCGCTGCGCCCGCCCAGAAAGATGGGGCCGCCCCGCATGGCCGAGGCATCGACGTGGACGTAGCCGTTGTTAATCTCGACCTTGCAGTTGAGTTTCGCCAGTCCCTTGAGATGCAGGTCGATCGGGCGTGGGCCGATGACGCAGCCGCCGGGGATGGAGACCTCCGCCTTGCGCAGTCGCGCGGTGAGCGGACCCAGCAGACAGACCGAGGCGCGCATCTTGCGCACCAAGTCGTAGGGGGCGATGTGGGTGAGTTCCTTCGCCTTCAGTCGCCAGACGCCGGGCTCGGGGTTCGCCACCTCCGAGCCGACATGGCGCAGGATTTCGACCATGAAGCGGATATCGCTCAGGTCGGGGACGTTGCGCAGGGTGACTGGTTCGTCGCTCAGGAGGGTGGCGGCCAATAGCGGCAGTGCGGCGTTTTTTGCGCCGCCCACCTCGATTTCGCCCCGGAGCGGCCCGTTGCCACTAACTTTAAATACGTCCATCCCGATTTTTAAGACTTTGGTTCGCGGCTGCGGCGATCACTGCGGCGCGGGTTTTTGCCACCACGGCTGCGGCCTTTGCCACTGCCGCGCCGGTCGGAGCCCGGGCCACGATTATTGCCGCCGTTCTTGCTGCGGGGGGGGCGATTGCCCTGTCCCCGGCTGCCGGACGGTCTGCCTTGGCCATTCTTTTTCTTGGCGGGCTGCGGTTTGGAGCCGAGCCCGAAAAAGCTGAGAATGGAAGCGAGGATTCCCTTGGACTGAGGCTTGCGATCAGAGCTTGTGCGCCTGCTGTCAGAGCTCTTTTCGGATTTGCCGGAGCGGTTTTTATCTTTTTCAGCTCTGCGGGTATCACGTTCGGCCCGTCGTTCGTTCAGGCGGGCTTCGACACGTTGAATGGCGGCCAGTGTCTCGGCACTGGGGTCGGCATTGCCGACTTTGGCGCCGGGGTTCTCGCTCTTACGCTCTGGTCGTCGCGCGGGTTTTTTTGTCGCGGCGCGGGTGGCTTCTTCTTTTTCGGAGTTTGATTCCGGTTTGGCGCGGCCACTGAGTTTTTCTTTTTTAAGCGCTTCGGCGGCCTCGACCTCCCCAATACTTAGGCTTGGTGCGGTGTATTCGGTCTTAAAACCTCCACTGCGGCGGCGCGTGCGGGGCTTCTTGGTGGCGTCGGTGCTGGGAGTGTAGTTTTCTTTTGAGCTGGAGGCAGCTTCGGGTTCTTCGAATTCTGGCATAATTTGTCTGATTGGTGAAGATGGATACGGGTAGAGTAGTGATTTTGTGGCGGCAAGGGTTAAGTTCCTCATTTTCAGTCAAAACGAGCTTAGTGCTTGATTGTGGGCACTGGCCTTCCTAGGCATTTGGGATGGATAAACTTGAGGGAATTTTCGAACAACAGGATGCGCTGAACAAGCGCATTGGTGTAAACACCGACGGCATGTCGGAAGAAGAAAAAGCAAAGTGGGTGCTTAATTACACCCGCGCGATGCAGCAGGAGATCGCGGAGCTGATCGACTCGGTGCCCTGGAAATGGTGGGCCAAGTATCAGGAATTCGACGCGCAGAACGCCAAGGTCGAGGTGGTGGACCTCTTTCACTTTCTCGTTTCCATCGCCCAAGTGCTGGGGATGACCCCGCAAGACGTTTACGACGCCTACACCAAGAAAAATAAGGTGAATCACAATCGCCAAGACAGTGGTTACGCCGAAAAAGACGCCGATGATTCGAGGCATATTTGATTAATGACCGAAAACCCCATCATGATTCTGCTCTACGTGGGCATCGCCGCCTACGTGGCGAACATGTATTGGGGCGATTACAAGTCGGGTCGTGCCGCCGATCCTGAGGCTGCGTGCCTGCCCGGAGCCACCGGGACTTCGGTGAAGGCAATCCTGATCGCGGTGATCGGCGCGCTGTTGCTGCTGGCGGTGGAGACCGGCGGCGAGATTGCGCTGGGCGTCGTCGACGAGCAGAGTGAGATGGTCTGGTATTTCGTCTTTGCCATCGTGGCGGCGGGTATCGTGGAAGAAGTGATCTTTCGCGGCTATCTGGTGGTGGACAAACGGGGCCGGGCGGCCCTGGTCGCGAGTTGCGTGGGCTTTTCGCTGATCTTCGCCCTGATCCATTTCCATGTAGTTAGCCTGGAGTATCCCGAGGACGTTGCCTGGTGGCAGTTCTGGCAGGTCGAGCTGGAGTGGACGCTCACGGATAAGGCGCTGTTTACCACCGCGATTCTTTTTGCCAATTCGCTCTGGTTCTACGCCTGCCGCTTCGGCCCGTGGAATGAGACCCGCTCGATCTTTCCCTGTATGATCGCCCATGCTGCCAGCAATCTGGGGGTCTTTTTTGTCAAGTGGGCGCAGGGCTACGTGATTTTCTAGGCACGGCCTCGTGAAGTCTTTAAGTGGGACGACCACTTGCTCACAGCAGCAAAAGGTGAGGGAACGACTGCTGAGCAACTTATCCGCGAGGATCGTGATGGCCGTTGGTAAAACATGCTTTATTTGGACACAAGTGCTCTGCTTGAGCAAGGCTCACCGCTCCACCAGCGGGGCACTTGTCCCGACTTTCTCCAATTCCTTAAGCCGCTCACTCTCGTCTGACCAGTCCTGCGGCAGACGCTGGACGATGGAGAGGTCGTAGTCTGCCGCCTCGAGTTTTTGCAGGAGGGCTTTGTAATCCGCGTCTTCGATCACATGGTCCCGTGTCATGATCCAGGCATACTTGCGGCTGGGGTGCCCGATGATGGTGCTTTGGTAATCGCCGCAGACATACAGGATGACATAGTTCGCCTTGAAGGGCCAAATAAACTGCATCTTCCAGCGGGCTCCGCTGGGGTCATCCTCTGTGGGAAAGCCGGTCGGCGTGTAGCTCTTGATTTCTCCCGTAAAGCTGCCGTCCCGAAATTGATAGGTCGTATCGACCTCGCCATCTTCGTTGAGATAGTAGTGCTCGACCGCGTTGTGCGCCTCCTTGTCGACCAAAATAGGCGTGTAGCCATGGACATACCAGATACCCATGAACTTCTCCAAGTCGACTGCCTCCGGCGTAGGTAGCGGAGGGCGGGATGACGCGCAGGCACTCACGAACCAAAGGCAAGCGACCAAAGCCAGCGACGACAACGTAAAATGTTTGATTGGCATGTGGAGGTATCGTGCGGCGGGCTGGTGAACTTACCGCACATAGTAGCGGGATGACGATAGTCATTCCTATTCGTGAACCAATAGGGCGTCGAACGGAACGACTCTCGTCGATCCGCTACAAAG
>PXBU01000316.1 GCA_003566795.1 Puniceicoccaceae bacterium
GACTTTGTCCGCGTCGCCCTGCAAGATCGCGCGGACAGTAACCACTTCATCACTGGCTTCTACGCCAGCAGCGATCGCGGTAGTCATTTTGATAATGTCGATACACCGATGCCTACGGCTGGCTCGCTCTCAGGTTCCAAGACTTACGCTCCATGGGAGAAGCCAATCCGCGACCACCAGACGACCACCTCGGTAATCAATCTGGGTGGCGGCGGCCCGGCGCAGTCCATTCGCGTAACCATTGATGAGCTGCGCCACACTTGGGTTGGTGATCTGGTCATCTCACTCCGCTCGCCGGACGGCTTTACCGAGGTGTTGCGCAATCGTGAAGGTGGTTCCACCCAAAACATCTTTAATCAAAGCTTCCTGATTAACACGGGTGCCCTGATTGGTGGTTCCAGTGGTGGTGACTGGACTTTGGTCATCGAGGACCGTGCTAGCCGCGACGAGGGCTACCTGGTTGAGTGGAGCCTTGAGGTGGAGGCGCAGAGCGAATTGGTTGACCCCAGTGGCCCGGTCGACATCCCCCTGGAGGTGTCTGGCCTGGAGGGCAATCTCACCAACGTGGATGTTATCATCAACGAACTCACCACCGGTAGCTTGGCTGGGTTGAAACTTGAACTGGTGGCTCCGAATGGTGCATCGACTCTCCTGTTTGAGAACGTCGGCGGCACGAACACCCAAATGCTGAACACCGTGTTCAGCCAGGACTCGGCTCGTTCCATCAACTCTGGCGGTGGAACATACAGCGATACCTTCCGTCCACAGGGCAACCTCAGCAGCTTGGCACTCAAGGGCGGGACCACCCAGACTCCGAATGGAACCTGGTATCTGCGCATCACCGACACCACCGCGGATGGCGGCATCCCCACCGAGGTTGATTGGTCATTGCGCCTGCGCACCGACGAGTGGGTGGCTTCGACGGTTGAGGTCAGCGATAAGGGAATGATGAGCGATGTCATGCTGAACGTTCAATTCAGCCATGCTGCCGGCAACGACCTGCGCTTCCGCCTGGTTGGGCCCACTGGACAGGTGGTGAACCTGCCTGAGTTGGGCAATTGGAACAATGTAACTTTTGATGATGATGGTATCAGCGGCACGCTGCTGCTGGAAGCCTTGGATCTGTATCGCGATACCGATGCCGATGGAACCTGGACCTTGGAAGTGCGCGATCTGGTCGGTAGTCGAGAGGGTGTCCTGCGTAGCTGGTCGCTGGATATCGCCTCGCAATTAACCGAAGTGCCTTTGGTCGTCGAGGAACAGCCGCAGGGGGCAACGGATGTTTCACTCGATGTGCGCTTGTTGCCGGATACCCTTAATGGACGTCCGCTTGATTTGGGCGGTATCGGCATGAGCTTGGTAACTGCCGACGGTCGTGAAATCACTCTCTTCGATCCGGGGACGCTGTCTGGCTCCGCGCTGGGTGGTGCCCTGCGGGCAATTCGCTTCTCGGATAATGCCGCTGCTCTGGTCACTTCAGGCAGTGCTCCTTACGCTGGTATCTTCCGTTCGCTGGAGCCGCTCAACTTGACCGATGAGGATGGCAATGCCGTGCCGATCGATCCCAACGGTGAATGGGTGCTGCGTATCTTCGATGAGGCCGGTGACCTCGCCGGGATTGTGGAGTCCTGGGCGCTGAATTTCTCCTACGAACCGATTGATGAAAATGCCCTCCGCGCCTCGGTGGTGGGTGACGTCAATGCCAACGGACTCGAGGATATCGGCTTTGTTGTCAGTGGCTTCCGTGGTGAGGAAACCCTGGATCAGGCTATCGGCCGTGCCTTCATCCTGGGGGGCCGTGATTTGCCCAATAATAGCGGTGTGGGTGCAATCCTGACTACGCTGGATGGTTTGTCGGCGGGAGATTTTGTGGCTGGTGCGATTACTATCGGCGGTAGCTCCAACGCGCGTGCCTCGACCATTCTCGAAATTGATGGACCGAATAATAATCTGCTGTTCCGCGCCCTGAATGCCCGCGCCGACGATAACGGAGTCGCGATCAGTGTGGTCTATACGCCGGACCAGGACGAGGGTGTGGAAGTCAGCTACCACCTCGCCACCCGACTGTTGACGATTTCAATTCGCGGCCTTGGCGTAACGGCGAATGATGTCATCACCCGCCTGCAAACCTCTCAGGGCACAGGTATGAATGATTTCCGTGATGCTTTTGAAGTGTCGCTCTACTCGGAAACCCAGGCACGTCTCTTCACCGACTCCATCTGGCAGGTGTCGGGGGCCAATATCGCAGGCCCCATCCAACCGCTGGGCGATATCAATAACGATGGCGCTGCGGACTTTGCACTGACCCGTAGCCGTGAGGATGCTGGTAACGCCAGTGGCGGCATCCTGATCTACACCGGTTCCGCTGACTGGCGCTTGCCGGTAACGACCGCCAGCGATGCCGTTTTGAGCACCTTCGTCCGTATCAACCAAGCCAGCCTGGGCGAGTTCGGCTCGACCTCGATCTTCAGCGATCTGTATGTGACTGCCGGTGACTTTAATGGTGACGGTATGGTGGATCTCGTCGTCGGTCGTTCGGAATTTGTCCGTGTCTCGGGTCAGCTGGATAACTACCTGCCTGAGCAGGTGCTCACCAGCAGCACGCGCGGTGCCGCCTACATATTCTTCTCGATCACCAACCGCACTACGCCGACCTTGCAGTTGCGCGATGCGCATATCGTCATCGAAGGCCAGGGTGAGACGGACCGCTTCGGTGTCTTGCCCGCAACGCCGTTCATGGACGTCAATGCCAGTGGCATCAACGACCTCTTTATCGGCGCTCCGACGGCTAACAGTTCACTGGGTGGCGTGCGGGTCGATGCCGGCCGCCTCTACCTGATCTATGGCAACCGCACGATCGAGCGGATGCCTGACCGTGGATTCGATATTCTGACCAACCGCAGCATTGCGGGTGCTGGCAGCTTCCTGGTGGACACTGGCATCGGGCGCCCGTCGGCCTTCTTCGATGCCGATCTGACGGGTGATGGTAATCTCGATAGCAGTCGCTACACACTGTTGCCGGGCGAAGGCAGCAAGTGGTATCGCTTCACCACTCTGGGCGATGGTGCCCTGGGTGACATGATTCGACTGGACCCGATCGCTGGCGTGCAAACGGAGCAGGTCATCCGCGGCATGTCCGGTGTGCTGACCGAGACCGGCCCGGAGCAATTTGAGGTCAACCTCAGCGGCTTGGGGATGGTCCTGAGTGACCCGAGCGATCAGGCGATTCTCGAATTTGATCTGACGCCCTACCTGGGCCAGTTGGATAACCCGGATATCCTCAAGCGCGTCACCTTGCGCCTTGCGGGTCTGAGCAGTGTCGATGTGCCGCTGCCGGAGGGTATCACACTGATTAGTGCGCTGGGCGAATCCGAGTTGGCCTTCACCGTCCGCACAAATGATAACCGCTTCGAATTGTGGCGCAGTGATGGCACCCCATTTGGTAGCCAGCGTATTGCCACTCTGGCCAACCAGCCAGTCGCCCTGCAGTCCGTCGGTAGCCAGTTGTTCGTGGTCGAATACAGCCCCGATACTGATCGTTACCGGGTGTGGACCTTGAATCCGGCACGCACCGGACTGGTGCTCGAGGAGGGTATCGGGCAGGTGACGCAACAACCCACCCAATTCGCGGGGCGTGACGGCCGTCACTACATAGTCGCCAACGGTACGGTTTACACCGCGACCGCTCCGGGCAATGCCGCTGCGATGGACACCCCGGCGGGTGTGACCCGCTTGCTGCAAACTTCCGATACGGAGGTCTATGCGATGAGTGCGTCCAACCTGTGGCGACTGGATGGTGCTACCGCGACGATCATTGAGCGTTCTGCCGAGGTATCGGGTGCGCAGAATCTGGCGGCGGCGGGTGATTACGTGTTCTACCGCGATGAACTGGATGGGTCGAATGCAGTGTGGTTTGCCCGCTTGGGTGGCAGCACGCCGAATGCTGAGGCGCGTCCGCTCAACACCAGTAGCGGCGGTGTCATGGTCTCGATCTCTGAGGTGGTCGCAATTGGTGAGCACTTGTATCTGATTGGCGATGCGACGGATGGCA
>PXBU01000191.1 GCA_003566795.1 Puniceicoccaceae bacterium
CTTTCCTGGGGAAGCCCGCGAAAGTTCGGGAGCGTACCCGACGGGCTTAATCTCTCACAACGCACGCGGGTGCCGCAAGCGGACACCCCTACGAAAAGAAAATGATACGCAATCCGGGAGATTTGAGGGGGAAATTGCGATAACTGATACTTCTGTATAAATGCCAGGATTCATCGCCCGACCGCGCGGAACAGAGCGCTTCGAACGTTCTGTCGAGCGTGAGCGTTCCACGCTGCGGGTTATTTCGGGTTGAACGAATACCGCAGCCGCAGCCCCGCATAGAAATTACGGTCCGGAGCGGGCTCGAAGTAGCGGCCACCGAAGGCGTTGATGCGGATGTTGGCCGAATAGGCTTCGTCAAAAACGTTGTTCACTCCGCCAAAGCCCTCGACCGTCCAGTCACCGAACTCGCGCTGCCAACGTATTCTCAAATCAGAAAAGCTATAGCCACTCACCTGCGTGGTATTGGCATCATCCGCCTGCAGCGCACCAACGATGCGCGTGTTCCAGATCAGTGAGAGTCCTGAGGGATCGTCGTAGCCGAGACGGACATTCCCAAAATGCTGGGGCACGCCCGGCAGCCGGTTGCCGCTGAAATCACCGCCGGGCGTCACAAAGTCGTCGTAGCGAAAATCGGAGTAGGTGTAGCTGAACACCGCAGACCAACGTTCCGCTGGAATCACTCGCAGCGCCGCCTCCAATCCGGATCGGGTGCTGGAACCGGCATTGCGAAAATAGTCCCTTCCCGGCGCCGTCGGCACCTGAAAGGGAACCAGCGCGTCGTCGATATCGATATGGAAGATCGCCAGATCGAGCCGCGGATGCCACGGCAGCTCGGACAGCTCCGCCTTCACCCCCACCTCAAATTGACGCGCCGTCTGGGATACCAGCGACTCATTGAAGCCGCCGCCCGAAGGGTCGGCCAGCTCGCGGGTCGTCGGCGTTTGAAAGGCGGTGGCCGCGTTGGCGTAAAAGTTTACCTCCGGGCTCTGCTGCCAACGGATTCCCAGCATGGGACTGGTCTCCCGGAAAGTAAGCTGCCCGGAGTCATCGCCATCATCGAGAAAATGATCGTTCACATCAAAGCGCACCTCGTCGTAGCGCGCCGCTGCACTCAGCGTGACCTCGCGCGGTAAACTGATCTCGGACAAAAAGTAGGCACCGAGATTCAATACATCCTCATCCTGATCGAGCGCGAGCGGTCCACGCTGCCCCAGCAGGTTGTCGTAATTTTTGCGTGCGTCGGACTGCTGGCCGAACTCTCCCCCGCCGACAATCCGGAAGAATTCGGAGCGGTAGCTGTAGCTGGCACCCCCTCCATAATAAAGCCGGTCGAAACTGACCTGCCCCCCATCCACAAACGGCAGCTTGTTGGCAAAATCCCGCTGCACGACGAAGCCCTGCAACCGCAACTCATGCGCCTCAGCCAGCGGCTGTCGGTAATCCACCCCAACCTGCTCCTGCCGCACCCGCTCCCCGGCATCAAACTGGAGGTTGCGGTCACGCGCCTGGCGCGGGTTGTCGGCCACTTCCGCCGCAGTCAGCGCACCCGGGTCGCGTTGCGTCGGCGAGTCAGTCAGGTTGATCACCGTCGTCAGCTCGCCACCGGCTTCAAACTGGTAGCGGAGCTTCACATTCAGCGAGTCATCCACCACCCGGCTATTCTCTCGATAACCCTCGTAGTCCAGATGCGTCCCACTGATCAGCATGCCCAGCGGCCCCTCCGACCATCCGGCCTTGAATTGACTTCGCTCCAGCCCGTAGCTGCCCTGAGTCAGGCGGACCTCGCCAAAGGGCCGTGCGGGTGGATCTTCCGTCTTAATTCGAATCACGCCACCCGCCGCCGGTCCGTAAATTGCGGCTGCGGGCCCCCGGATGATCTCGATCTGCTCCACAGCACCCAAATCGATCCCATCCACCCCGGATTGCCCATCCGGCAAGGTCGCCGGGATCCCGTCCACCACCAGGCGGACACCACGAATGCCAAAATTTGATTGCGCCCCGAAGCCGCGTATCGCGATCCGGCTGTTCTGCGCGAAGTTGTAGGGGTTTAACACAAACACCCCCGGCACGGTTCGCAGTGCCTCATTGATCGCGAGCTGCGTGGACGCGTCCTGCACCTCCGAGCGTCCCACGACGGATACCGCCGCCGGGATTGCGCCAATGGGTGCCTCCAGCCGGGTCGCCTCGACAATAACCGGCGCCAATTCCACCACCTGCGGGCTATCATCGCCATCAGCGAAACCCACAGAAAAGAGCAATAGCACACCGCAGACGGCTACCAACGATGCGAAAAATTGCCTGGCCGCAAAACTTCCCCGGTGCCCTCTATCTGGTCTACGAATCATTCCTGGTGAAAAGCATTGTTACCTCAGGTGACTGAGTTCAAGCTGCGAGTTTAACTCCGGCTGAAAACTTCGGCTGATTAGGGTCTTGTCCACCGGAAAACATACGCTTTTGTTCTTTCCTCATGTCCAGCACCCCTTCCCAGTTTAAAATCATCGCCATCGACGGCGGCGCCGCTGTCGGCAAATCCTCCACCTCGAAGGTGCTGGCCGAGCGGCTTGATTTGATGCACGTCGATACCGGAGCCCACTACCGGACCTTAACTGCCGCACTCCTCGCTGACGGCGTGCAACCCAACGATCCCGAACTGGACCGCCGCCTCGAAACGCTCGATCTCAACACCCAACTCGCCGGGCGTAGCGCGCGGCTCAGCATCAATGGAGTCGTGCCCGAAGATGCGGCCATTCGCTCGCCGGAAGTGAATGCCTCGGTTTCGAAGTTTGCCGCAATTCCTCTCATCCGCCAGGCACTCTTTGAGTATCAGCGCGATCAAGCGGAGGTGGCCCGGCAAGCGGGATTCGCCGGACTCATCATGGAGGGGCGCGACATCGGATCGGTCATCTTTCCCGATGCAGCCTACCGTTTCTTCCTGGAAGCGGACGAAGCTACCCGGGCCGCCCGCCGAGCCAAAGAAGGCCAGACCGACTCCATCGCCGACCGCGATAAGATGGATACCAACCGCAAGAACGCCCCACTAATCTGCCCGGACGGTGCCATCCGAGTCGACACCGGCCCCCGCACCCTCGAAGAAGTCATCGAACATATCATCCAACTAATCCACGATCAGTAATCAGTCATTAGCCACCAATGTCCTCCATCCCGAATCCGCAACTCTACGAATACACCCGCTGCATCGCGAGTTGGTATTTCGGCACACTCTACGACTTCACCCAGAGTGGACTGGAGAACATTCCGCCGCAGGGACCGATCGTTTTGGCGGCCAACCACGTCAGCTACTACGACCCACCCGTCATCGGAGCCTGTATTGCTCGCCCGATAAACTACTTCGCCCGCGCGACGCTTTTCAGGGGAATCTTCGGCACCGGATTGGAGCAAATTGGGACCATCCCAGTCGCTCCGGATAATGCCGATGTGAAGTCGCTTAAGGCGATCTTCAAGGCACTCAAACTCGGCGGTGCCGTCGCGATCTACCCGGAGGGCACCCGCTCGCCGGACGGCCAACTTATGGCGCCCAAGCCCGGGGCCGGCATGATCGCCTGCAAATCCGGTGCCACCGTCATCCCTACCCGCATCTTCGGCACCTACGAAGTCTACGGACGCCATCAACTGCTCCCCAAAGTCGGCGGCCGCATTCATGTCGCCTATGATCGCCCCATGACGAACGAAGAAGTCGACCCCGGCAAAGCACATCCCGAAAGGTATCTGGAAGCCTCCCGCAGAATCATGCAACGCATCGCAAGTCTCGAAGCACCGAAGGAAGTGATGGTTTGAGAACTTCAAACACCCAAAACTCGAGTGGCGTATCGTCCATCCAACCACCAAAATTAACGTTCATTAACGTCCATTAACGGTTCAAAAAAAACTCTCTCTCATCATGTCCCAAAAATCTGATCGCTATTCTCAAAGAGGCGTCTCTTCCTCGAAATCCGAAGTCCACGCCGTGGTGGACCATCTCGACCGCGGGGTCTTCCCCGGGGCCTTCTGCAAGATCGGGCCCGACGTCCTCACCGGCGACC
>PXBU01000436.1 GCA_003566795.1 Puniceicoccaceae bacterium
AAGAATCCCAACATCGATGTGAATGCCTTCATGCGGCGCGTCGATCGCCGCATCCCGATCGACCGCATGATCTACACCGCCGATGGACCCAGCGATGTGCCGGTCTTTTCCGTGGTCAAAGGCAACGGTGGTAAGGCCTTCGCCGTCTTCAAGCCCGATAGCGAAGCCGAATTTGCCCAGAACGACGCGCTGCTGCATAGCGGACGCATCAACGCCTACGGCCCGGCCGACTATACCGAAAACAGCACCACCTCCAAGTGGCTGCGTCTGCACGTCCGCCGCATCTGCGACGATATCGTGGAGGAGTGCGAAACCGCGCTCAGCACGAACATGGGGCAAGCCCCCCGCCATATTCACGAAAAAGAAATCCCCCCGCAAGCCGCCCCGGGCAAACCGCCCCAAAAGGAACTATTCGAAGAGAGCTGATCCGACAGGGGTTGTGACGCTCCCAAATTGTTGAGCTTTGCGTCAGCTTAGGACCGAAGCATCCGCTATTAGGATGTTTGTTCAATGTTCGACATTCGCCCCCTTCCGATCGCTCAGCTACAGCCCAGGCTCGTGCCGCAGTTCAGGCAGCAGGCGCAGGTACCGGTGACTTTGACCTTGCCGCTGCCGCATTCGGGGCAGGTGAGGTTGCCTTCGCTTTGGGTGAGGAATTCGAGCTGGGCGCGGTCCACCTTGGGCGGCTCGCGTTCGATGGTGGCGCTGTTGGGGTGTTGGTCCTCGAAGGCGTCGTCCTGGAGGGCGGGGGACATCTTTTCCTTGTAGCCGGGGATAAACTCCATGCCGAGTTGGCGGGCGACATAGTCGATGACGGACTTGGCGAAGGGGATGTGCGGGTTCTTGGTCATGCCTTCGGGCTCGAAGCGGATGTGGCTGAATTTCTTGACCAGGGTTTCGAGCGGCACGCCGTATTGCAGGCAGAGCGAGACCAGGGTGCCGACGGTATCCATCAAGCCGTTGATGGTCGATCCGGCCTTGGCCATCTGGATAAAGACCTCGCCCGGCTGGCCGTCGTCGTATTTGCCGATGGTGATGTAGCCTTCGGAGCCGGCGATGCTGAACTTATGGGTGAGGGCCTCCCGCGTGTCGGGGAGTCGGCGGCGGTAGGGCTCGGTGACCACCTGCACCTCCGGCTTTTTGCTGTCGGCCTTTTCTTTTTGGGTTTTGACCGGGGCGGAGCGTTTGGAGCCGTCGCGGTAGATGGCGATGCCCTTGATACCTTGCTTCCAGGCGTGGATATAGGTCTGGCGGATCTCCTTGACGGTGGCTTCGCGGGGCATGTTGACCGTCTTGGAGATGGCACCGGAGAGGAAGGGCTGCACGGCGCTCATCATGTCGATGTGGGCGGTGTAGGGGAGGTAGCGCTCGCCCATGCCCGAGCGGAAGGCGGAGTCAAAGACGGGGATGTGCTCCTCCTTGAGGCCGGAGGCCACGACCTTGTCCTCGGAGAGCCGGATATCCTCGACGGTGCCGTATTCTTTGACGTGGGCGCAGACTTGGTCGATCGCGGCCTGACCGTAGCCCATCGTTTGCATCGCGAGCGGAATGGACTTGATGGGGAGGGTCATGAGGCCGCCACCCGCGAGGGTCTTGTAGGCGACCAGGCCGATGGCCGGCTCGACGCCGGTGGTGTCGCAGTCCATCAGAAAGCCGATGGTGCCAGTGGGGGCGAGCACGGTGACCTGGGCGTTGCGGTAGCCATAGCGCTTACCGAGATCGGCGGCCTCCTTCCAGCGCTGCTGGGCGTAGGTGGCCAAGGGGGCGGCCAAATTCCCCTTGCTGGTCGCCGTGACCAGCGCATCAGCGTGGCTCTTGTGCAGATCGATGACGCCCTGCATCGAGGCGACGTTGTCCTGCTCGGGAGGGTTCGGCACGCCATAGTGGGCGGCTTCGTGGTAACCGGCGAAAGGCCCTTTGAGGGCGGCGAGTTCGGCGGAGGTTTTGTAGGCGACCCCCGTCATGGTGGCGGTAATGGCCTTGGCCAGGTTGAGGCCTTCGTCGGAGGCGTAAGGGTAGCCGTAGGACATGAGCAGCGCACCGAGATTGGCGTAGCCCAGGCCGAGGGTGCGGAACCAGTGGCTGTTGTAGGTGATACCCTCGGTCGGGTAGGAGGAGCGGTCGACGATAATCTCCTGGGCGATGATAAAGATCTTGGCGGCGGCGGCGAAGCGCTCGGCGTCGAGGCCTTGCGGGGTGCGGAACTTCATCAGGTTGAGCGAAGCCAGATTGCAGGCGGAGTTGTCGAGGAAGAGGTATTCGCTGCAGGGGTTGGTGCAGTTCTGGCGGCCCGAGCCTTTACAGGTGTGCCACTTGTGGATGGTGTCGTCAAACTGCATGCCGGGGTCGCCGCAGATGTGGGTGCCCTCGGCAATCTTATCCAGCAGGTAGGAGGCGTCTTTCTCTTCACAAGGCTGGCCGTCAGTCACGCGGCGGGTGTAGAATTTGCTGCCGTCGATAGCGGCCTGCATGAATTCGTCGGAGGCGCGGACGGAGAGGTTCTCGTTCTGATATTTGATCGAGCCGTAGGCGTCGCCGTTGAAGGAGGGATCGTAGCCTTCTTCGATCAGAGCCCAGGCCTTGCGCTCCTCAAGTTGTTTGGCGTTGATAAACTCCTCGATGTCGGGATGCCAGTCTTTCAGCACATTCATCTTGGCAGCGCGCCGGGTCTTGCCGCCACTTTTGACCACCCCGGCCACGGCATCGTAAACCGCGAGAAAGGAGAGGGGGCCGGAGGGCTTGCCGCCACCCGAGAGTTTTTCGCGGGTGGAGCGCAGGCTGGAGAGATCGGTGCCGGAACCAGAGCCGAATTTGAAGAGCATGGCTTCGGCCTTGGCGAGGTCCATGATGGCATCCATGTTGTCTTCGACATGCTGGATGAAGCAGGCCGAGCACTGCGGGTATTCGTACTGACTGTTGGCCCGCATCACCACGTCGTGCTGCTGGTCCCAGTAGAAGTTGCCCTTGCAGGAATCTTTACCGATGCCATATTTCTGATAGAGGCCGAGGTTGAACCAGACCGGGGAGTTGAAGGCACCGTATTGGTTGACCAGTAGCCAGGTCAGCTCTTCACCGAAGACTTTTGCCTGCGCCTCGTCCTTAAAGTAACCGTCGGCGAGGCCCCATTCGGTGATGGTGTCGGCCACGCGGTCGACGACCTGCTTGAAGGAGGACTCGCGGCCGCCCTCGTAGGGGTTGGTGCCGTTGTCGATATCACCATAAAAATATTTTGAGGCCAGAATCTTGGTCGCAAGGTCGGAGAAGGCTTCCGGCACTTCGATGTTTTCCTGTTTGAAGATCGCCTTACCCTTGTCGTCAGTGATCTCGGCGGTGCGGTAGGTCCAGGTGATTTCGTCGTAGGGATGCGACGCTTCGGAGGAGAAGGTGCGGTCGATCTGGAGGGGGTTTTGGGGAGCGTTGGTGGTGTCGGGGTTGTTCTTTTTCATGTAGTTATGGGATTTATGGATACTAGATGTTGTGTTTTGTTGGTATTATAAGCACTAGGGATAGTAATGAATTTGATTAGATCGCAGAGGATGGCACGAAGAAAAACGGGAGTCGCATTGGTTTTGAGATAGGGTTGCGAGGTCGATTAGGTGCGCTAATTTGAAGCGGGGTGCGATGGCACGGTGTCATAATTGGGTTCTAATATTTAGCCTGGCAAAATATATTTGATCTGAGAGGTTTTTTTCGTGTTTGTTTAGGGTGGGGATGCGAAGGTTAAAGATTTAGATGTTTAAGCGTGCGATTTACCATTGATTGTGTTGTTTTACTTGACGCAGGTCGATTTGTAGCTAACATGGCTATATGATAACAGCCAATATATCCAAAACAAAGAATGAGCTTAGTCGCTACCTGGACGCGGTGCGGGGTGGGGAGACGGTGGTCATTTTAGACCGGAACCGGCCGATCGCGCAAATCAACCCGCTTTCGCCGGAAACCGGGGCGGATTCGGCCCGTCTGAGCGAATTGGAGGCGGGTGGTTTAATCACGCGCCCGAAGCGCTGCAATCGATCCTGGGTTA
>PXBU01000320.1 GCA_003566795.1 Puniceicoccaceae bacterium
GGCCCGCACGATCCGCATCCCGGTCCACATGATCGAGACCCTCAATAAAGTCATGCAGGTCCAAAAACAACTCCTGCAAGAGCTGGGCCACGAACCTACCGCGGAAGAGGTCGCGGATGAGATGCGCCTCCCGCTGGAGCGTGTCCAGGCCATTATGAAGATGGCGCAGCAACCGATCTCCCTGCAGAGTCCAGTCGGTGATTCCGACGACACCAACTTTGGTGACTTCATCGAAGACAAGGGTGCCGAAAATCCTTACGACATGACGGCCTACAGCTTGCTCCGAGAGAAAATCACCGATGTGCTCGATTCATTGACTGAACGGGAACGCCGGGTGCTATCGCTGCGTTTTGGCCTGACCGACGGCTACTCCCGCACACTGGAGGAAGTGGGTCGCCAGTTCAAAGTTACGCGGGAAAGGATTCGTCAAATTGAAGCCAAAGCACTTCGAAAAATGCGCCACCCGACCCGTATCCGTCAGCTGCATGGTTTCTTTGAAGGTGATCTTAACCTTGAAAAACCCGGAATGGATAGTATTAAACGCGAACACGAACAAGCTAACAAATAATCTTTTGAAAAACTCGATACAACTAACTCTTGCGCTGGTTACGGCATTGATTCTTTCCGCTTGCGGTGACCTGAAGGAAACCCGCGTCACGGAAAGCAGTCAGCCCGCAGAAACTACGGTAATGGGCTCGACTCCGTCCGAAAGCAGCGCCACCATCGTTCATGTGAATCGCACCGACCGGCTTGCAACCCTGCGTAATGGCCACATATTTGGCGATAATGACTTTCTTATTGCCACAAATCGTAGTGGGGAGCAAACTGGCACGCTTAAGGTACGACCCCAGCGCCCCATCGGCCTTCGAACTGCTGATGTGCTCGAAGGTTCGCCAAATGTCAATGACGCCGTCGCCCCTGCCAGTGCATCGGAAGCAGCACGACTGGCAGACATCTATCGTGCACCGGAGGAATGAAACTTAATTTGAAATCAACCAACTAAAACAGACCATTTACCATGTATCCCATCGCATTTATCCAAAACGTCTCTCCATCGCAGCTGATCACAATTCTGCTGATCGTGCTGCTGCTCTTCGGTGCCAAGCGCTTGCCGGAACTGGCGCGCTCATTCGGCAAATCGCTGCGGGAATTCAAAAAGGCCACCAGCGACATCGAAAGCGACCTGCGCTCTGCCATGGATGAGGAACCAGAAAAACCCAAGCGGAAAAAGTCGGCTCAGACTTCCGACAGCCCTGCCACCACCGCGCCCAAGGAAGTCAGCTCCGAAATCGCGGATGAGGATTCCAAGCGCGATCAATCGGCTCAAAAAGAAGTCAACGTCAGCTGAGGCCGGGTTAAGAGGTGTTTCGTCTGTGGCCGTAGTCGGGCAGATGCATCGCCCGACCGAGCGATCCGGGATGCTTCGAGCGTTGTGCTTAGCCGGGGCGTTCTGCACAGTATGGAGGTGTTCGCGGCGAGCGATCACCGCCAGGCTTTCGATCGCGGCATGAATCACCGCATCTACCGGGTTTTCTCGTAGCGAGAGGGTTTATCCCTCGATCCGAACAGGCTGGCTATGCACCAGGGATCGATCCTGGCATAAGTTCGACATAGCTCACCTCAAAAAAGCCAGCCTGCCCGCCATAGCCAACGGCGACGGCGGATCGCTACGAAATATTCTGCGAAAACACTTATTTTATGGCAGATCAACAAAAGCTCCTGTAGCGTGTTTCACTACGAAGTGGGCTTTTTTATGCCCGCGACCAAAAATATGAGCCAAATTAACCTTAGACAAAAACTCCTCCAGCTCCTCGGCGCCGAAGACTACATCCCCCTGCGCCGGATGGAGATCATTAACCTACTCAAGCTGGATAAAGACCAGACCCAGCAAATGCATTCCCTGCTGGATGAGATGTTGGAGCGCGGCGAAATTGCGCGTATCAAAAAAGACCGCATCTGTATCCCCAAACAGGCAGACTTGGTCAGTGGCCGGATTCTTTTCCGCCAAAGCGGCGCGGCGACCCTGATACCAGACGCCCAACCCAAGCTGGTTATGGCCGAGGGCTACCCCGTCTCAGCCGAGGATACCGGAGTCGCGATGCATGGAGACCAGGTGCTCGCCCGCATCAACGATCAACCGCGGCGACCTTTCCGAAAAGGCGGCAAGGGTGGCAGGCAGCAGCGCCCGCCGGTAGACCCGGATGCCAAGCCCGGCGTGCGCGTCATTCGTATTCTCAAGCGTGCGCGGGAAAGCATCGTCGGCACCCTCGATCAGGGCCGCCATGCCAGCTTCGTCATCCCGGACGATCCACGTATCATACAGGATTTCCTGGTACCGGATCCCAAAAACTCCGGCATTCGCCCGATTCCGAAAAAAGGCGACAAAGTAGTGGTCAAAATGCTGGAGTGGCGACAACGCCACCTCAATCCTGAGGGCGAAATCATCCAGGTGCTGGGTGCCACCCATGAACCGGATGCGGAGTTTAAAGCCATCCTGTATAAATACGATCTCGACCCGAAGTTTCCGGCGTTGGTTGAAAAGCAGACGGACAACATCCCGGATCGAGTCCGGGAAAAAGACATCGGCAACCGCATGGACTGCCGCGAGCTCTTCACCTTTACCATCGACCCGGACGACGCCAAAGACTTTGACGACGCCCTTTCGGTTGAAGAACTCGGGGATGGCAAGGTCCGCATCGGCGTGCACATCGCCGACGTCAGCGGCTACGTCAAACCCGGCAGCCCCCTCGACCAGGAAGCACAGGAGCGCGGTAACAGCACCTACCTGGTCGGCACCGTCATTCCCATGCTGCCCCATGCACTTTCGAATGGCCTCTGCTCGCTGGTCGAGGCCGAGGATCGACTCACCAAGAGCTGCTTTATCACTTTTACAGATAAAGCCGAAATCGCCGACGTGGCGTTTGCCAACACCGTGATCCGTAGCAATAAGCGCCTGACTTATGCCCAAGCCTACGCCTTCATGCAGGAGCAGGACTTCGATGCCATCCGCGCCACTCCCCTGCCCCCGAAGCATCAAACCGGATCCACTGGTCGTGCGCTGACTGAGCTAAGCGACGATGAGATGAGCACCCTGCAATCGCACATCGGCCAGCTCTGGCACATTGCGGCACAACTCCGAAGTAAACGCTTTCGCAAGGGTTCGCTGGATCTGGAAATGACGGAAGTTAAGATCTACGTGGATGAGGAGGGGTTTGCCGACCGCATCGAGAAGCAAAGCCACGACGAAAGCCACCAGTTGGTGGAAGAGTTCATGCTGGCTGCCAACGAACAAGTTGCCCGTGCGATGAAGCGCGAAAACTTCCCCTGCATTTATCGCGTCCACGATGAGCCGGAACCGGAGAAACTGGAGGAGCTGCGGGAGACCATGCTCACCTTCGGTGTGCCCTGTGGTAATCTGAGCAAGCCGCGCGAAATGACCGCCCTGCTTAAAAAGCTCAAAGACCACCCGCAAGGTTACACCCTCAAAGTCAACGTATTGCGAAGTCTCAAACAGGCGCAATACCGCGCCAGTGCCGATGGGCACTATGGCCTGGCCAAGCCGGACTATACCCACTTCACCTCCCCGATTCGTCGCTACGCCGATCTGGTGGTCCACCGCGTCATCGACAATTATCTGCATAAGATCGGGGCCGATTCCGCCCTCGACAATCCGGAGGCGCGCTACAGCACCAGTAAACTCGAATCACTCGGCGAGCATCTCAGTATCACCGAGCGCAACTCCGTCGATGCCGAGCGCGAGTCCGTCAAAACCAAGCTGCTGGAATTCTACGAGCGCCAAATCGAAAAGGACCGCAAGCAGCACTTCCACGCCATCGTTACCGATGTCAAAAATCACGGACTCTTTATCGAGCTGACCGAGTCGCTCGCCTTCGGACTGATCCATATCTCCACCCTCGAAGATGACTTCTACCATCTCAATAATGAGGGCACGGCCCTGGTCGGTCGCCGCAAGCGCAACACCTACTCCCTCGGCCAACACATCATGGTGCAGGTCGAA
>PXBU01000142.1 GCA_003566795.1 Puniceicoccaceae bacterium
TAACCAGTGCGTTCAGTTCTCTAAGCTTGTCCATAGCAATCGATTACTCGGTAGGCAAAGGCTATAGCGAAGCACTACAAGCAAAATCTCGTTGCCGCTTGATGGCAAATCGCTGATGCGCATCGGGATCTTATTGCATTTGGGCCTGTCTTCGGTAGCCTCGCCATTCGACGAAATACTCAAGTGATCATCAATCCAACCTATCAACCATCACCATGAAAAAAGTAGCCGTTATCCTCTCCGGATGTGGTGCCTACGACGGTGCCGAAATCAACGAAGCCGTGCTCACTCTGCTGGCACTGGACCGTGCCAAGGCAGACGTCACCTGCGCGGCTCCGGATATCACGCAAAAGCACGTCATCAACCATAGCACCGGCTCCGAAATGGAGGACGAGGATCGCAACGTCATGATCGAGGCCTCCCGCATCTCGCGCGGCGCGATCCAACCGCTCAACAGCCTGAAGACCGAAGATTTTGATGCCATCATTTTCGTCGGGGGCTACGGAGTCGCCAAAAACCTCTCCAGCTTCGCCTTCGACGGAGCGCAATACGATGCCGACCCGGAAGTCGTCGACCTGATTCAGCAGGCCCATAAGCAAGCGAAGCCCCTCGGCTTCATGTGTATCGCCCCCGTGCTCGCCGCCCGTGCGCTCGGCGATAAGGGCGTGCGAGTCACCATCGGCAACGACCCCGAAATCGCTGCCGCGCTGGAGGCCAAAGGAGCCCAACACGTCGAGTGCCCGGTCGATGAGGCCGTCGTCGACGAGGAAAACCGCGTCGTCAGCACCCCCGCCTACCTATTAGCCAACTCGCTCACCGAAGCCGAGGCCGGCATCAACAAATTCGTCGCCGCCGTGCTCAAACTCGCCTGACCCTACAAATCTCTAATTATCTATCCTTTCACGCTTGAGAACCGATCCATAGCCCGCCCAAATCAGGTCTCGTTTCGGATCTTCTGAACTGTAGACCTCGCGATCAACACCGCCGTCGTCGCGCTGGTTTTCGCCCATGCTGTAGAGCGCAAAACCTTCACCACTTCTGCGGTAGACAAAGCATTCACCCGAAAAGGGGTCGACTAGAGGCTGCTCGAGATACTCCGGGTAAAGTGCTGCCAGTTCATCCGGGAAGACACCTCGCCGATCTTTGTATCTCCAGAGTGCTTGAGCGATCCGTGCCAGACCTGCATGCGCATCGGCACCTTCCAGCGTCCTCCTTGGTAGGATATAAGCCTCGGTGCTCATTCTGGGAATTAAATCCAACAGCGGGTTACCTCTTTGCGGTCCCTGAGCGGGCTCAGGATATTGTTGGCGCATTTCGCGGTAAGAGAGCGGTGCCAACTCCACGGCTTCATCCATCGCGACGAGTGCATCCGCATATATATATTTCACCAGCCAGCGCAGAGGATACGAGCGCAGCAACTTTAGGGCATCATACACGCTTCCCAGCGAGAAACCCAGCATCAAGTCGCCGCTCGTGTCCGGATATTCATAATCCAGGTTAAAGTGGCGCTCGAGATCCACCTCCGAGCCATGCAGGAGCACCTCAGATATTGGGCTCAAGAAGAACAGACGTTCTGTATGGAGAACAGCGGCCCACCCGTCGCCGTATCTGTCTTCCCACCCGATTTGAGCCGCATAAAGCTCTTTGGGAAACTTCCGGCTCAAGCCCTCGTAAGCCAGCAGGGCTCGTGAGCGCATCGCGCTGGCAGTCAGCGCATTGATAATGGTGCCGCTGTGTAAAATCAGGTCCGACAAGGCCGCAGCTTGCTCGATGCGCACAATCGCTTTTCCACTGTCGCCAAAATGCGCCGCCACCGCAGCGTCCACCAGAATGATAGTCGATGCACTGCGCAGCGTGCTGACCGCAAGCACCCCATCAATCGGCCTTTCAAGCTGCTCCCACTCGGGGTGCAACGCAGGCATCTCGACAATCCGCTCAATCTTGTAGAAGAAGGTATCAAACGCCGGATCTTGCAGCAGCTCACGGACTGAGCCCCAGATGGCCTCATTGTCCTCCTCGAAAGTGTAGAGTGTCGCGCTGTCATAATAACCATCCGCCGACAACTCATTTAAATCTCTCCAGAATTCGCCCACCGCACGCGTCGCCTGTAGAAATTCCTGGAGATTTTCAACCAGCGGGTAAGCATTCGTGTCGGCATCAATTCCGACGGTATATAACTCCGCAGCCGACATCGGTGCACCTGCCTCGCGCAGCATCGCTTTCGCCCGCTCTATCCGCCGATCACCGTCCCAATGCAGCCAAAAAACCAGAACGATCAAAAGCAGCAGTAGACTCCCCACCAGCACTGCCAGCACTTTGAACGCACGTTTTAGAAACCCAAGCATTGCCTTTGGATTGAACGTAGCTGTATCGCAGCCGCAAGCGAAGAATCCGCGGGTCATAATTTTATAGTCTGTATATAAATTTTGTGTTGACAGGTGGGTGGTTGCTGATTTGCTGAGGGCAATGAAACGTTTAAAACTGGAAGGGGTGCCCGCGACTTACCATGCGATGAGTCGTGTGGTGGGCGGTGAGCGGTTATTTGGCGACCGTGAGAAGGAGATTCTGCGGAAAATGCTGTGGCAAGTGGCAGACTTTTGTGGGGTGGAGATTTTGACCTACTGCGTGATGTCCAACCACTTCCATGTGCTGGTGCGGGTGCCGGAGAAGCAGGTGGTCGCTGACCGGGAGTTGCTGCGTCGGTTCAAGGTGCTCTACCCGAAGCCGACGAAATATCAGACTGCCGAGTTTGCGCGGCTGGAAAAGGCACTACGGGAGGGCAACGAGGACGCGCTGGCGATCCGGGAGCGTCTGCTGGCGCGGATGCACGACCTCTCTGAGTTTATGAAAACGGTGAAGCAACGCTTCTCGATCTGGTATAATCGCAACCATGAAAACCGGCGGGGCACCCTGTGGATGGAGCGCTTCAAGAGTGTATTGG
Source organism: Puniceicoccaceae bacterium (assembly GCA_003566795.1). Lineage (GTDB taxonomy): Bacteria > Verrucomicrobiota > Verrucomicrobiia > Opitutales > Coraliomargaritaceae > Coraliomargarita_B. The sequence continues at coordinate 2,942 of PXBU01000142.1, forward strand.
TGCAGGGCACCGGCAACCCGCTGCAAACGATGGCGGCCTACATTGATTTGAACCCGGTGCGGGCGGGTTTGGTGGATGATCCGAAGGATTACCGATTTTGTGGCTATGCGGAGGCGCTCGCCCACTCAGCAGTCTCAGCGCATAAGCGGCAGACAACGGGCACGCGAGCTTTGCAGGGGATACTGCACATTTGGCAGGCCCATGCGGATGGTTCTGTGCGCAAGAAACTCTCGGTGGCCGAGGCGTTAAAGATGCACCGGGAGCTGATTTTTGGGAGATGGGCCGGGCAACCGGGCCTGTCGGAAAATGAACGCAAGCAAGCACTCAAAGTGCTGGAACAGGACCAGGGTGTGCTTCCCAAAGCGACGGTGCTGCGCTGCCGGGTGCGCTATTTTACCGATGGTGCGATCCTGGGCTCTGCCGAATTTGTGCGGGGCTTGGCGAACCGATGGCAGGCTGAACGCGGGCTAACCTATCCCCCGAAGATCCGCATCGCACGCGGCGGGGACTGGGGCGATTTGGCGGTGATGGCAGCACTCCGAAGAGCAGTGTTTCAATAAGCTTCGAGCAGGACAGTTTGGATTCGATTCTTTTTTGCGACGACGGTATGGATTGAAAGATTGCTGCAGGGACATTTTTTAAAATTATTGTTTCTTGACGAGTGCCTCGAATCGGCTTTTATCGCTCAATTCTGCCCATCTGATCGCGGGCCATCATCACTTTAATCGGAGACACCATTTATGGGACAGCCAAAACGCAAACAATCCAAGCAACGCAGCCGTAAGCGCCGCGGTGCCGTACAATTCAAACTGCCACAACTGGCCAAGGATCCACAGGACGGCACCCTCTACCGCCCGCATCGCGTGAACCCTGCCAACGGCATGTATCGTGGCCGCCAGGTCATGGATGTCGAAGTCTAATTTTCCTCCTTTCAAGCGCGAGTTCATCGCAAACGCAAAAGATCACATGGGCGCACCCGCGGGCAAATGCACCATCGCGGTCGATACCATGGGGGGTGACTTGGGGCCCACTGAATTTATTCGTGGGCTTTTTCATGCCACCGAAAAACTCAA
>PXBU01000379.1 GCA_003566795.1 Puniceicoccaceae bacterium
AGTAGCAGCGGCATCCTGCCGCTCAGAGTATCGGACAAGCGGTTAGTGGAGGATCAAATAAATTCTTTCGGTCATCGTAGCGGAATGGGGAACCCATTTCGAAGCGATCCTATGCGTAAAAAACCCGATCCAGGCAAAGTCCCTTGGCTGGTGCCGTGACGATCCGGTGGGTGCGCTGCTTGGATTCGAGGATTTCCTGGACTTGCTCGGGCGTGAGCCGTCCGCGACCGACTGAGTAAAGCCCGCCGGCAAAGCTACGCACCATCCGGTAAAGATAGCCACTGCCTTCGGTGGTGAGTTTGATGTGACGACCGTGCTGTTGCAGCTCCAGGCGATGGATGGTTTTGACGGGGTTGGGGTCGTTGTCCTTACCGTGGCTGGCCCCGAAGGCGGAGAAGTCGTGCTGCCCGATGAGATAAGTCGCGGCCTGGCGCATCGCCGCCAGGTCGAGCGGCACCGAGCGGCATGCCCATAGGTAGCGCTCCTGCAAAGGGTCGGCCCGGCCCAAATAATAGCGATAGATGTAGCGCTTGCCCACGGCGGAATGACGGGCATGGAAGGCGTCGCTGACGGGGCGGGCGGAGTGGATGCGGATGCTGGTTGGTAAGATCGAGTGTAGGCCGCGAATAAGTTTACTCCCGTCGTGCCGCCAGTCGGCATCGAAGTGAAAGCATTGGCCGCGGGCGTGGACGCCGGCATCCGTGCGACCGCTGCCATGCGTGAGCGTCTTTGTGTCCAGGATCCGGCTGAGTGCCGCCTCCAGATAGTTTTGCACCGCCGTGCCTTCGGTTTGGCGCTGCCATCCGTCAAAATCCGTGCCGTCGTAAGCGCAGGTGCATTTCCATCGCATGCAGCCGACTCTTGCCAATGTGGATTTGAATGCAAGGCTGAGTCGATGGACTCTTTGGAACTTTGGCAGTATTTGCTCATGGCCACTGGTGCCTTCGCCGTCGGACTGGGCAAGGGAGGCTTGCCGGGCGTGGGTAACGTGACCGTCGTGCTCATGGCCCTCGCCCTGCCTGCCAAAGTATCTGTCGGCGTATTATTACCGATTTTGATTTCGGCGGATATCGTGGCTGTCATTATCTACCGCCGCCATGCGAACTGGCGCTACATCGTCAGGCTCATGCCTTGGACGCTCGTCGGTGTGGTGGCGGGCTATCTGGTCTTCAGCCGGGTGGACGATGGCACGGTGCGCTTCTTCATTGGGGCCGTCCTGCTGACCATGACGGCGATCCACTTTCTCCGCAAGTGGCTGCGCAGAACCACTCAGGGAGAGGACCTACTCCCGCATCATCCGGCATTCGTCGGATCGACTGGCATCATTGGCGGCTTTGCCACCATGATCGCAAATGCCGCCGGGCCGGTGGCCGCACTCTATTTTATCGCCTCCGGGCTCCCGAAATACGCCTTTATCGGCACTTCGGCCTGGTTCTTCTTCCTGGTCAATGTGATTAAGGTGCCATTTATGGTGGATCTCGGCATCATCCACGTCGACTCCCTGGCGCTGAGTGCCAGTTTTATGATCTACGCCGTGCTGGGTGCCTTGATTGCTCCCTTTATCGTTAAATATATCAACCAGCAGATTTTTGAGATTTTGATCTGGGTTTTTGTCGTCATCGGCGGGCTCAGGCTCATGCTCCCCTGAAGATGGCGAGAAAATCGACACGCAAGCTCTGGGCCGCGCACCTGGCAAAACAAGCGACGGGCGCAAAGGTCAAGCCCGGCCAGGCGGAGGTCCAACTGGGCGAGCGGCTGAAGGGCTGCATCCTGGGGATCGATCCGAGTTTGCGCGGCAGCGGCTTTGCCGTGCTGCGTTGCACGCCGGATGGCAACTACCGGCTCTTGGAATCCGCTACCCTGAAACTCCATTCCAGACTCTCCATGTTTGAGTGCCTGGGTGCCATCGGGAATCAGGTGGAGGACTTTCTCGATCAACATCAGGTCGACCACGTCGCCATCGAGCAGACGATCTATGTGCAAAACTTCCAGACTGCCCAGATCCTCGGTGCCGCGCGCGGAGCCGCCATCGCCGCCGCCGCCATGCGGGGGCTGCCCATCTTCGAATATGCCCCGCTCAGAGTGAAGCAGGCCGTGGTCGGACTCGGCCGCGCCAGCAAGGAGCAGGTGGCCCGCACCGTGCTCAGCCTGACCGGGACGGACTTCAGCCTACGCTACGACGAGTCAGACGCTGCGGCAGTCGCGCTATGCCACGCCTTTACATGGCGCGGATAATTGTTCTACTACTGCGAATATGAATTCCCTCAACGAAAAGCAGATTCTCATCACAGGTGTCAGCTCGGGTCTTGGCCATGGACTTGCCAAACAGTTTCTCGAGGCGGGCGCTCAGGTCTATGGGTGCAGCCGACGCGAGCCAAATGACTTGGTCCAGGCAGGACTCAAATTCATCTCGCTTGACCTGGCGAACGAATCCAGCGCACGACCCAAATTGGAGCGCTGGATCGCGGGCGTGCCACAATTCGACCTCGTCGTCTTGAATGCGGCCAAGCTCGGGCAAATCCGCGATATGGCCGACACACCGCTCGATGACCTGCGCGAGACGATGGAGGTCAACGTCTGGGCCAACAAATGGCTACTCGATTCACTCTTTGATGCAGGGCGGCGCATCCAGCAAGTCGTGGGCATTTCCTCTGGCGCCTCCGTTTCCGGTAGCCGTGGCTGGAACGGCTACAGCCTTTCCAAAGCTGCGCTCAATATGCTGATCAAACTCTACGCCGGAGAGCAGCCTAAAACCCATTTCACCTCGTTGGCCCCCGGACTGGTGGATACTGCCATGCAGGACTATTTGACGAACCTCCCGAAAGACGAGCGCTTCCAGCCACTCGAAATTTTAAAAGCCGCCAAAGGCACCGAAAAAATGCCCGATGGTGCAACCTGCGCCCGCACCCTAATCGAGCTGTTCCCGAAACTACGAGACCACCCAAGCGGAGAATTCGCCGACATCCGTAAGTTGTAGCCACTCATCAAGCATGCGACACCTTCAATCCCAATCCATAAAAATATTAAGCCTGGCAAAATATAACTGATTTGCGCGAACCTTTTGTTAAATTGGCGACAGGAATGTCCGAAGATGAAAAGTGAGGGCAGACACAAAGAAGCTTACCACTGCCCCCTCCCTGGAACTTTCCATATAAGCTACTCGAAAATTTATATTTTGCCTGGCAAAATAATTTTTACAAAGGCGGCTACCTCCCGTCAATTTAGGGCCATGAACATGCAAAGTGGAAAGCTGCGGGCGACTGAGGCGAGTTACCACTGCATGTCCCCGCCCAAGGTGCATCAGATGCTTGGAGCAGATTGGCTGGGCTTGCGGAAGCTTGTGCTCAGGTAGGTTTCCGGTAGACACATGCCACAGTGGGCAACTATTTTTCCACGAGTTCCCAGCCTTCGTTTTGAAGCAAAGGCTCAGCTTTTTTGAACTTCATTTCCTTTTCTTCCGGGCCTTTGCGGATCTTGACGACATCGTTGCGTCCGATCTTGGGGAGTTCGCGCCGCACCGGCTCCAGTTTGGGTAATTCCACTTCTTTCTTGGGAGCAGTGCCCTGCGCCCCGGCGGCCCCACCCTGGGCCTGCGCGGCGGCGGCGGAGAACGCACTGGCCTGCGGCCCGGTACCGGGACCGGCCGTCTGAGCGACCTGTGAGAGGCGCGAAAGCATTGAATTGAAGGCCTCGGCGGTGGTCGCACTCCGGAAGACAGAATTACAAATTTCGGAACGCACGTTCTGCATCAGCTCTTCAAAGAAAACAAAGGCCTCGCTCTTGTATTCGTTAAGCGGATCCTTCTGCCCGTAGCTGCGCAAGTTTACGCTGCGGCGCAGTTCTTCCATCTCGGTGAGATGATCCTGCCAGCGACGGTCAAGGGAGCGAATCACGAGAAAACGCTCCAGGCCAACCAAAGCGTCTCTGTCCTCGAACTGCTCACGCTGTTGGTAGGCTTCCTTAATTTTGGCGAGAACAAGGTCATGTTGAGCCTGCGGCTCGAGAGTTTCAAT